>VBGV01000063.1 GCA_005880755.1 Chloroflexota bacterium | reverse complement strand
CTTTCAACGGGGGACAACTTTCGTGAATGCCAAAGTTCTCACAGCTCAAATGAAGGTGACCTGCAGGCCGGCGGTGCTGGGTCAAGCTCTGCAGGTCGTTTCGCGGGCGATCTCGAGCCGCACCACGCTCCCGATCCTCAACAACATCCTCATCGAGACGACAGCAGAAGGCCTGGCGCTGACCGCCACCAACCTGGAGATCGGCATTCGCAAGCTTGTCCCGGCCGAGGTCGCGGCAGAAGGTTCGACCACGGCGCCGGCCCGTCTGCTGACCGATTTCGTCAGCACCCTCCCCAACGACGACCTCGAGATGACGCTCGATGGCGCGACCCAATCGCTCAACCTGCGCTGTGCACGATTTGACACGCACATCAAGTGCATCGAGGCGGAGGAGTTCCCGCCAGGACCGCGGCCCGACGAAGGCGACCGGCTGGAGGTCGCCCTCGATGACCTGGTCGGCGCGGTCGAGCAGACGCAGATGGCGGCGTCAACCGACGAGGCGCGACCTGTCCTCACTGGGGTGCTCGTCCAGGTGCAGGGAGGAAACCTGACGCTGGCCGCCACCGACGGTCACCGCCTGGCCGTCCGCAAGCTCGCCGCGGCCGGCGCAACCGACCTGGAGGCAAGCCTTATCGTCCCCGCACGGGCCCTGGCCGAGCTGTCGCGGGTGCTCAAAGGCGAACCGGGCAAGGTGGAGGTGATCATCTCCAAAGCCCGCAACCAGGTGTTCTTCCGCGCCGGCAGCTCCGAGCTCACCTCGAGGCTGATCGACGGAAAGTATCCCAACTACGCACAGGTTATCCCCAGCAAGAGCTCGACCAAGGTCAAAGTCTCCACGGGCGAGCTCACCCAGACGGTCCGCGCGGTGTCGCTTTTCGCACGCGACAGCGCGAACGTGATCCGGGTCAAGGCCCAGGCCGGGGTGCTGACGCTCTCCGCCACCACCAACGAGGTGGGCGACAGCAAGGCCGAGATGACCGCCGAGGTCGATGGCTCCGACATCCAGATCGCTTTCAATGCCCGCTACGTCCTGGACGCCCTTGGAGTGATTGGGGAGGACGAGGTCGAGCTGCTGTTCGACGGACCTCTCAGCCCGGGGCTCATGCGACCGCCGGGCAAGGAGCACTACCTGTACGTGATCATGCCCGTGCGGGTGGCCATGTCGTAGCGCACGAAACACGTGCGCCTTCGCCGGCTCCAACTTAGAAACCATCGCAACTACGCCCGGCTGGACCTCGCGCCGGGACCAAGCATCAACGTCTTCATCGGCGCCAACGGGCAGGGCAAGACCAACCTTTTGGAAGCCGTGGCGATGCTGGCATTGTCGAGCTCACCTAGAGCGCGCCGCGAGCTGGAGCTGGTGGGCCCGGTCGCGGCGGGCTCGCGCATTGAGGCCGAGATCGAGGCAGGTCAATCTCGCCGTGAGATCTCGATCGCGCTGGACGTCGAAGCAGAAAGGACGCGGCGGACGATCGAGGTCGATGGTGCGCGCCGCCGGGCTGTCGACCTCCCCGGGCATTTCCGCGTCGTGCTCTTCTGGCCGGATGACCTCGGACTGGTCAAAGCCGGTCCCGAGCTACGGCGGAGGTTTCTCAACCAGATGCTCGTCCAGGTCGAGCCCGGTTACGCCCGGTCGCTTGCGGGCTTGCGCCGGGTGCTGGAGCAGCGCAACAGCCTGCTCAAGCGAATGGCAGCGGGTGAGGGCGGAGAGGACATGCTCGACGCCTGGAACCAGGAGCTGGTCAAGGTCGGCGGCGACATCGTGGACGCCCGCGCCAGAGCGGTCCTCGAGCTCGCCCCCGAAGCGGCACGCTGCCACGCTGAAATCGCGTCGGGCGAACGCCTCGAAATTCGCTACGAGGGGCCTCCGGAAAACCTGGCCGAAGCTGTGCATAACTCGCTGGCCGAGGATCTCCGGCGCGGCTCCACGACCGTCGGTCCGCACAGGGACGACGTGCGAGTTCTGCTCGATGGACAGGAGGCCCGCTCCTACGGTTCGCAGGGCCAGCAGCGGACCGCCGTGGTGAGCCTGAAGCTGGCCGAGGCGGCCCTGATCGAGCGGCGCACGGGCGAGCGGGCGGTGCTCTTGCTCGACGACGTCCTTTCGGAGCTCGACGGCGAGCGCCGCGCCGCTCTCCTCCAGGAGGTGGCGGGCGGAGGCCAGGTGATCATCACCTCGGTCGAGGCGGGCCCGTTTCCGCCCGAGCTGATCGCCAAAGCCATGGTTTGGAGCGTCGAAGCGGGCAGGATCCAGGCCTGTGGATAAGTTGGGCAATATCCTGCCGCGAATCGTCCGCCGCCAGCCCGGCGGGGCGCGCCTGATGGGGATGCAGGTCGCGGCTGCTTTTCGCACCCTGATGGGTCCAGACGTGGCTCGGTTATGCGACGAGGTCGAGCTCCGCTCGGGGACGTTGCTTGTCAGCACCTCGAGCCCGGCGCTGGCCCATCAGCTCAGGCTCGACGCCGAAGCGATCCTCGCCCGGCTCAACCGACCCGACCTCGGACGCAAGGTGCGAGTGCTCCGCGTGCGCATCGGCCGGTCCACGCCGTCGTGAAGCTCGGTCGGGAGCAGTCGCGCGCCGCGGCGCTTGGCGCCGGCCCGGTGCGGGTGGTGGCGGGCGCGGGGACCGGCAAGACCGCCGTCATCGCGGAGCGGTTCGGCCGGCTGGTGGCATCGGGAGTTTCGCCCGCGTCGATTCTCGTCATGACGTTCACGGAGCGGGCGGCCAACGAGATGCGCGAACGGATCGAGGAACGGATCCAGGCGCCGGCCCCGGCCGTGGGCACGTTTCACTCCATAGCGCTCGGCTGGCTGCGCGAGGACGGCCGGTGGATCGGCGTTCCACCCGGCTTTCGGATCCTGGCCGGGGCGGACCGCTGGATCGTCGCTCGGGAGCTGATGTGGTCGATCGGCGATGCCGCGCTGACGGGAGAAGAGCGGCCCGACGACCTGGTCGCACCGGTCCTGCAGATGCTCGAGCGCATGAAACAGGAGCTGGTCCCGGTCGGCAGTCTGAGGGCGTGGGCCTCGTCGACCGATGACGCCGACAAGGCAGCGCTCATGCGCGCCTGTGTGCGGCTCTTCCACGCCTACGAGAGGGAGTGCCACCAGCAGCGCTTCCTGGACTTCGACGACCTGGTCCTGCTCGCGGTCCGGCTGTTGGAGCGAAAGCCGGAGGTGCGGCGGCGCTACGCGGGACGCTACCCGCACGTGCTGGTCGACGAATACCAGGACCTCAACCTGGCCCAGGAGCGGCTGGTGGAGCTGGTCGCCGGCGCCGGCGATCCCTTCGTGGTGGGCGACGATGACCAGTCGATCTACCGGTTCCGCGGGGCCTCGCGCGCCAGTCTCGAGCAATTCCTGGGCAGCTTCCCAATGGCGCGCACCGTCACGCTCGGCCGCAACCGTAGAAGCTCGCGGCGCATCGTGTCGGCGGCTTCGGCCTTGATCGCGAACAACCTGGACCGTCTGCCGAAGCAGCTCCGCGCGGAGGCGGGCGGACCCGCGGTGCAAGCCTGGGAGGCGGCGGACGGAAATTCGGAAGCGCGCGCCATCGCGCGCGAAGCGGCGCGTTTGGTCGAGGATGGAACCGCACTTTCATCCATCGCGGTGCTGTGCCGCACCAACGCGATCGCACGGCCGATCGCGACGGCGCTCGTGGCGGAAGGCCTGCCGCACGTTGTGATCGGAGGCCACGGCTTCCACGACCGGCCCGAGGTCAAAGACCTGATCGCCTTGCTGCGATTGGTGCGCGACCCGGCAGACCTCGTCGCTCTCGCGCGCGTGAACGCTCGGCCCGCGATGGAATTCGTGCCGTCACTGGTTGCACGTTTTACCGAGGCAGCGGATCGGCTGGACGTGCGCGACCTGTTCTTCGAGCTGATGGAACAGACCGGTTACCTCGTACAGCTCCGCGCGGGCCTCGACGCCAGCGAGGCGGCGCGTGCCACCGCGAACGTGAGCCGTTTCGCGGAGATGATCGCCGAGTTCTGCGAATCATCGCCCGACCACTCTCTGGTCGCATACATGAGACACCTCGACCTCGTCCTGCTGTCCGGAGAAGATGCGGAGCCCGCGCCGGTCGAGGCCTCGGACGCCATCCAGGTCATGACCATCCATCAGTCGAAAGGCCTCGAGTTTGAAGTGGTGTTCGTGCCATCGCTGGTCGAGGGACGGCTGCCGCAGTCCGGACGGTCGCCGCGTTTCGAGCTTCCACCGGCGGTGCTCGAACCGCTGGTGCGCGGCCGCGAGGACGTGGTCGCCGAAGAACGGCGTCTCCTGTACGTCGCCATGACCCGCGCCCGGCGGCGCCTGTACCTGACGCGTGCCACCCATTACGAGGGTGGCCGCGGGTGGCGCGAATCTCGTTTCCTCAGCGAGGTGCGCGCGGTCGGGGCCGGTGCGATTCTGGAAAAGCAGATCCCAACCACACCGCAAGCTGTCCCGCCGATCGCGGTCCACGGACGCAGCGGAGAGGTGCAGCTCTCCTACAGCGCGATCACGTCGTACCTCGATTGCCCGCGTCAGTACTGGTACCGCCATCTGCAACACCTGCCGGTGGTGCAGAGCGCCGAAGCCGTCCACGGCGTGATCCTTCACGAGGTGCTCCGGCGGGCAGGCGAGGTGCGCCGGGAAGGCAGGTCGGTCAGCGGCCCGCGACTGCGCTCGATCCACAACGACGTCTGGAAGGAGACCTCGTTTCCGGACCCGCGCCGCATTCCCGCGTTCATGCGCAATGGTGCCGCGGATCTCGAGGCCTATCGCGCTCGCGGCGGATTGGATGCGGTCCCGGCGTACCTCGAGCAACAATTCGACGTCCCGGTGGATGGCTGGAAGCTTCGCGGCGTGATCGACCGCATCGACCGCACTGACAGCGGTTGGCGGATCATCGATTACAAGAGCGGCCGACCCATCGCGCGGCGGCGCCGCGACCTGCAGGTGGCGCTTTACGCCCTCGGCGCAACCGCATCCCTGGGTCTGGATCCGGTCGAGCTGGAAGTCGTCTATCTGGCGTCGGGCGAATCGGTCCGCGTCGAAAAGGTCGCCGGGCTGATGCGCGACGCGGTGGTCGAGGGCTCCGAGGTGGCCACCGGGATCAAAGCCGGACGTTTCGAGCCACGACCAGAGCGGCGGCGCTGCCGCTTATGCCCCTACAGGCTCGCTTGCGCCGACGCCCTGTAGCGCGCGGCCAGGATGAGGCACTCGCGGGCGATGTCCGACGACGCGTAAGGATGCGCGAGCTCTTCTGCCTTGCGCGACATCTCACGCCAGGTGGGACCGCCCTCGGCCAGGACGCGGACCTCGTCGACCAGGTCGGACTCTTTCGGCGCGAATGCGCCGATTCGCGACTCGACCACGAAATCGACGTTCGGCGATTCCTGGCCTGGCAGGAAGCCCGTGATCACAAGCGGCACGCCTGTGGCCAGGGCTTCGGCGATGGCGCCGGGACCTGCTTTGGTCACCACCAGGTCGCACGCGCGCATCAGCTCGGGCATGTAGTCGACGAAACCGAACACCAGCATCGGCGTCGCGGCCGGCAGCGCGACCAGACGGCGGCGGAGCTTGTCGTTGCGGCCGCACACGACAGCGAGCTGCCATGGATGCGGCTCCGTCGCCAGCACGCGGACCTGCGCAGCGAGATGCCCGACTCCCGCCGCGCCACCCATCACGAGGACGGTGAACCGGTGCTCGTCGAGTCCGAAACGGCGCCGCAGCGCCTGCTTCTCGCCCGGCGCGGGCGGCCGGAACCTTAGGTCGACCGGCAGGCCCAGCAGCTTGACCCGCTCGGCCGGCACACGGCGCCGCATCGCGACCCGGCGCGCCCGCTCGGTCGGTGCGACCACCAGGTCGGCCTGGCTGAACGTCCAACCCCGATGGAAGTCGACCAGGTCGGTGATCACCGTCATCAGCGCGCGCGGCCGGCCGCTCTTGCGGATCGCCTGGTGCGCGACGTGGTTGAGCAGTGGATGCACCGACAGCACGACGTCGGGGTCGTGCTGCTTCAAAAGGTGGCGCAGCACCCTGCGGACGGCCGGGCCGAACACCGCCCGAATGGCCGCGAAAGTCGGCTGCGTGTTGCTCGTGTGATAGACGGCGCCCCACGCGGCGCGCGAGCGGCGGATCACGGGCGAGTAGAGCGAGGCGAGGCGGCGGACCAAGGCCGGTCCCTGCCCGATCAGCGGATCGGCGACCGTCACGACGCAGGACGGGTCGAGCAGCTCCAGCGCGTCGGTGAGTGCGCGGGCCGCGGCGCGATGGCCACCGCCCGTGTCGCTGAAGAGAATCAGGATTCGAGGCGCGCCGCCGACGGGTGTCGGGTAGAGAGGCGGTGCGGAGCCGGCTTCGGCTACTTGCGTCGCGCCGCATTGCGGCGCGCGATCCATCGCATGTTGTACGAAGACAGCAGGTACGTGATGAAGACCATGGCGATGATCCCGATGCTCACCCAGAGGATGGTCCGTTTCGCCAGCTCGCCCGGCGAGAGCGCGCCGCCGCCCGGATTGCGGTTCTGCTGGATGATGTAGGCGGCGAGGTCCTTCACGTCCTGTTCGGTCAGGCTCGGGTTGCCGCCCTTCGCCGGCATCACGCGACCGTTGTCGGTGCGCCCGTTGGTGATGATGCCGATCAGGTACGTCGGGTCGAGCGGATTGGTCACGCCAGGCAGCTTCTCGATCGGGTTCAGGGCCGGCCCGATCCCACCTTCCAGGCTGGCTCCGTGGCACGTGGCGCAGTTCTGGGCGAAGAGCGTCTGGCCTTTCTCAGGGTCGCCGGGGAGCGTCGTGGCGCCGCTGGCGGTCGATGCGGGCGACGGCGACGTGTCGGCGAGGGTCGACAGTGCGGTCAGGATGAAGAAGGCAGGAATCCCCAGGACCAGCAGGAGTCCCCTCGTGACTCGCATCGAGTCCAAATCATATCTACCCTACTTGACCCGGGTTCGGGCGGGAATACCTCGGGAACTCGTAGGTTCTAACGGTTATGGGTTCTTGCTCGCCTTTCTCTCGTTCGGGCTTCTGCTGCGTTTCGCGACGCTGGCTTGACGCGAGATCGGCGTACCGTGGCTGAGCCGACCCGTCTGATGTCCGACCGCGCCGCCCGGCGGATCGCGGTCATCTCCATGCACACCTCGCCCACGGCCTCTTTGGGTCGGAACGCGAACGGCGGCCTGAACGTGTACGTCCGCGAGGTCGCCAGCGCCTTCAGCGACCGGGGCATCGCGACCGACATCTTCACCCGCAAGCAGTCGCCCGACGACCCGGCCGTCGAGCAGCTCGCTGCTTCATCTCGCGTGATCTACCTGCCGGCCGGACGTGGGCTGGACAAGTACTCGCTCTATGACCAGGTCCCGGCCTTCGCCGCCCAGGTGTGGGAATTCGCGGAGCGCGAAGGCATCACCTACGACCTCCTGTTCTCGCACTACTGGCTCTCGGGCGAGGTCGCATGCCTGCTCCGTCCCGAGATTGCGGGAGGATGGGCGCACATCGCCCACACACTTGGGCTGGTCAAGAACAGAACTCTGGCGGCGGGAGCCCACCCGGAACCCGCCCTTCGCATCCGAGTGGAAGGCGAGATCGCCCAGCAGGCCGACCTCCTCATCGCGTCAACCGCCGAGGAAAGCGCGGACCTGGTGACGGGATACGGGGCCGACCCCGAACGGGTGCATGTCGTTCCGCCCGGCGTCGATCTGTCGGTGTTCCAGCCCATCGACCGCGGCGAGGCCCGCCGCAAGATCGCGTACGGACCCGGGCGCCTCCTGCTGTTCGTCGGACGGCTCGAACGGCTGAAGGGTGTCGAAGTTGCGATCGGTGCCCTGGCTTTGCTGCGCGATCGCAGCCACGATGACGTCCGCCTGCTGATCCTCGGCGAAGACAGCAAGGATGGCGACGAGAGCGAGATGGAGCGCTTGAAAACAGTCGCGAGCGAAGTCGGCGTGCGCGAACAGGTCGATTTCCTGGGCTCCGTGGCGCACCACGAGCTGCCGTACTTCTACTCGGCCGCCGACGTCTGCGTGATGCCTTCGTACAGCGAGTCGTTCGGCCTGGTCGGGCTCGAGGCTCAGGCCTGTGGCCGGCCGGTGGTGGGAGCTGACGTCGCCGGCCTGCGGTCAGTCGTCCGCGACGACGTCAGCGGCTACCTGATCGACGGTCACGAACCGGCCGCTTACGCGGAAAGGATCGGCAGGCTGCTGGATGATCCGGAGCTCGCACAGCAGATGGGGCGACGGGGCCGCCTGCTCGCGCAGCGCTTCTCCTGGACGCGCACCGCAGATCGGCTGCAGCAGCTGTTCGAAGAAATCGCCGAGCGGGCTCAGGTCCGCGTCCACGCCACGGCGCGGCAGGAATAAGGAAAGGACGCCGGATCCTCCCTCGTCAGGGCGGTCGGTCGGGTCCCGTCAGCGTTCATCAGCCACACCTGGTTGCCGCTGAGAAACGCGATCTGGTGCCCGTCCGGCGATGAAACCGGTGACGACACCTCGATCGCGGGGTCAGAGGGCAGGGCCGCCGCCAGGTTGAGGGCAGCGGGCGGCGAGACCACGTTGATGACGAAAGCCTTGTGCAGGGGGCCGCTCGGCGTGGATACGGCGGCGGAAAAGACGAGATGCGTCGAGTCTGGAAGCCACGCCGGCCTGCCGATGTCCCCGGCGATCAGGGTGCTGGTCGCGGCCGCGCCGGTCAGGCTGCGCACGCGAAGACTCGTTGTCGAGAGGTCGTGTCGAAGGTATGCGATCCGGTTGGCTGTCGGAGCCCATGAGACCGCGCTCACCGGAGCCGAGTCCAGCGCGAGCTCATAACGCGCACGCAAGCCGACGTCGTAGCCCCAGATCTCGTTGAGGTTGCTTTTCGCGTTGATGAATGCGACGCGAAGGCCGCTCGGCGAGACGGCCGCCTCTGCGACGTCGGCGGAGATGACCTCGTCGTCCCCGTTGGCGTCCTGCCGGTGCAGTACTCCTGCGTCATCGATGTAGATGAAGCCGAGTCCGCTCGCGAGCGAAGACGCCCATGCCGCCTTGAACGTAAGGCGCGTGGCGCTGCCGCCCGGTGTGAAGTGCCACCAGGCTTCGTTCGGGCCCTGGATCAGCAGCGAGTCGCCTCCGGGCGACCAGCTGAAGGAGTGGACCGCGCTGCTGTCGAACAGCTCGCGTGGAAACCCGCGCTCGTTGACAATCCACAATCCTCCGGCTGGTCCGTCCGGTCCGGCGGTGGCGAATGCGATCCAGTGGCTGAGCGGATGGAGCGCTCCGGTGGTGAACCTCAGCAGCTGATCGCGGCCAAGCTGGTTGCCGTCGACGTCGAGCGCCGCCGTGTTGAGGAGCAGCTGGTAGTCGGTGTTAGCCGACAGAAGCTGGGACGGCGCGATGATCACGCGCCGGCTGTCCGTCGGTTCGAGGCGGACGTCGAAAGGAACGCTCGGGCTGAAAGACAACGCGCTCTTAAGCGATGCCGCTTCCATGGCGCGGGTGAAGTCGAGGGTCAGATATGCAGACGGGTCCACTCCGGCCTCGCCGCTCGATGGATTGGAGCCTGACAGCGCAGGTGGACCTTCGGTGACGAAGGACCAGCGGTGGCGCAGGGTGTAGATGTTGCCGGCGGGATCGCGGTATCCGGGCTCGAGGATCACCTCGTAGATGGTGTTGGTGTGCAACGTGGCGTGGGCGTAGGCGAGCTGATGCCCGTTGATCCACTCCACGGAGCCGGTCGTCGCCGGTGCCAGGCGGAGCCGGCTTTCGACCGAGGCCTGATCGACGTCGTGGTCGAAAGTGATCCGGATCGGCGCCGCCGTTGAGACGTCGACTGTATTGCGCTGCGGAAAGTAGTCGACGATCTGAGGAGGATCCCCGCCGCATCCTGCCAGCGGTAGGAGAAGCACGACGAGGCTCGCGCCCAGAATCGGGAACGCCTTCCTTGGGCCCTCCCTCCTCCCGTGGCTCCCTCCCCCGAGCCGACGCACCTGGTTCGAGGCTAAGCGCGAAAAAGTCGAAAACCAACCCACCCTGTTAAGGGTTTATACCGGACGGCTTAGAGGTGGGACTTGAGCCGCGCCCTCATCTCTTGCGCCAGCTGCTCGAGGCGCGAGGAATCGACGAACAGGAGGGAGATGCTCGGGATCTGATCGATCGCCGCCTCGATGCCGCCGAGTGATTGGTCCGCGGCGCCCAGGATGTCCTTCACCTTGCGGGCGCGGTTGCCCAGCGCATCTTCGGCCATCGCCTGCAGCTCGGCCACGATGCCCGCCCAGTCGAGCTGCGGCCCGCCGGATCGGGGCGGCGTGGTCGGAGCCACCTGCACCGGTGACGGCCCCCCCGGGTAGTTGGAGAACGAAGGGGTCGGGATCTGCGCTGTCGGCGGCTCGGGCTGCATCGTGGGCATGACCGGTACGGTCGGGTTCGTGGGCGCGGTGGCTTCCGGCGCCGGCGACGCGGCAAATGCCGACGGCTGAGCCTGCCTGCCGCGCTGCCCGCTGACGATCTCCTCGACATCCAGTGGGGGATGCTTCGTCGCGTCCGCCGACTTGACCTCGATCATCGCGTTCGGGTCGTCGCACAACGCAAGCGCGCGGTCAGGTTTGTCGGAGATGTCACGCGATTCGCTCGTGTAGGCGCCCGCGAGCTCGCCGGCGGCGAGGATGATGACCCCGGTGCCGCCGCCCGAGCGGATCATCACGCTGCCGCTCAACTTCCGCTCGCTCAAGAAATTCAGGAGGGCCTTCATGTCGACCCACGCCGCGTACAGCTCCGTGTACATCGGACGCGAAACGGTCAGCTCGTAGAGGCCGTCGATCAGCTCCGGCGAAAGGCCGACCACGTCGAGCACCCCGTGCCCGGCCGTGACGTCGTCGTTGAAGTGCTGCAGCGCCTGCTTGCCGAGGACGAGGCTTCCAGCGTCGGCGGCGCCGTCGTACAGGCACTCGAGGGCGGAACCTTCACGAAACAGGATCAGGCCCGCCGCATCATCGGTCAGCAGCCTCACGTATCCCGTGTAGCCCTCGCGCTCGAGCGTCGTCAGCAAGCGTGGGAAGTCGACGAACGAAGTCTTCAGCGAGTCGTAAAGGATCTGACCCGCCGGGACCGGAATCGGCTCGCGGCCGTGCTTCGGCGATGGGCGGTGCTTCACGCCCCGTCTCGGCTGTGGTGCTTCCACTTTGCGCTCCGCTTCAGCATGCTCTCTCCTCTCATTTTTCGGCTCAGCTTTTTCGGGCCTGGGCTCAGCCTTCGGTTCGGCCGGAGCCGGCTTCGGCGCCGTCTCCGCGGCGTGGACCAGCTCCGGGATGCCGGCCTTGACGGTCTCGTCGGCCGGCAACTTGGCCTTGGCGTCGAATTCGAAATCGCCTTTGGTCCAGTGGAGGGCGTTGACCACGGCGTCGTCCCCCGACTTGCCATTGCCCTGGGCGTGAAAAAGATGCCCGAAGAGGAAGTACAGCGACGTGGATTCGCCGTTCCCATTGCGGACGATAAGGGTACCGGTGGACCGCTCACCCTGAGCGGACTCCAGGAGCGATCGAAGGGGGTTTTCGGCCAGCGAGCCGTGCGACTGCAACAGTCTTCTCTCCTGAGATCGGCCCAGCCCGATCGAGAATTAAGAGAAAGTTAGTATAGGCATCGAGATCAGAGCCGCGCGCCCGGAGCCTCCGGAGCTCCCACTACCTGCTCGCCCTGCCCCGGCGCGCCTCATCCTCATTCGCCACGGCCAATCGACATGGAACCACGAGAGGCGCATCCAGGGCCAGCTCGACCCTCCTCTTTCCGATGCAGGCCGCCGGCAGGCCGAGCGGTTGGGCGGCCGGTTGGCCGGGCGGCCTTTCGTCGGTGTCTACGCGAGCGATTTGAAGCGCGCTCTGGAAACGGCGGAGGTCATCGGCCGGGCCTTAGGTGTGAAGCCCGAACCCACACGCGCGCTGCGCGAGATCTATCTCGGCGAATGGGAGGGCCTGCGCACCGAAGAGATCGCCGAGCGATTTCCACAGGCGTGGGCGGCCTGGGTCGAGGAGCCGGATTGGGATGTCGTGCCGGGCGGCGAGGGCGCCGCGCCCTTCGACGCGCGGGTCGGCGCCGCGCTCGACGAGATCCTGCGGCGACATAAGCACGGCGACGTACTCGTGGTGACGCATGGCGGTGTGATCCAGGTCGCACTGCATCGAATCGTCGGCCGGCCGAGCCGCGGCTTGTTCCCTTTCCGGATCCAGAACGCGTCGATCTCGCTGATCGAAAAACGCAACGGTCGCATGGTGATTGGCGGCGTGAACGACATCGCACACCTCGAGTCCTCGCTGATCACGGAAGTCGGACCCGGATGAACGCCGAGGCGACCAGGTGGGACGCAGATCTGGAAGAGCTCGCATCGCCGGCTCCGCTGCTGCAGTCGTGGGCATGGGGCGAGGTCCAGGCGCAGTCCGGCTGGAGTGTCGAGCGTTTGCGTCTGGTACGGGGCACGATGGCCAGCGTCCAGATCCGCAAGGTGGGTTCGGCGCGCGAGGCGTACGTCCCGCGCGGTCCGGTCCCCGCCACGCCCGAGGCGGTGGACTGGCTTGTCGCGTGGGCACGCAATGCCAACATCGCGCGGCTCGTGGTCGAACCGGAGGCGTCTGAATCGCTTGGCGAGGCGCTGACTGAACGTGGATTCGCACAGGTGGCTCCGATGCAGCCAAAACACACCCGCATCGTCGAGTTGCTTCCGCCGAACGAGCTGTTGTCGACGTTTCGTCATGGCCGCCGCTACAACATCAAGACCGGTATCAAGCGTGGCGTGGTGGTGGAAGAGGGCAGAGACGCGATCGAGCTTGCGCGTCAGTCGGCCGCGGTCGAGCGGCGCGCGTCGATCCACCTGCCTGACCGGCGCTACTACGACCTCCTGCTCTACCTGCTGCCGTGGTGCCACACCTACACCGCTTACGCCCCGGAAAAACATCAGCCACTCGCGAGCGTTCTGGTGGCCCGTCACGCCGGTCGCGCGTACAGCCTTTTCGCCGGACGCAGCGGGGCGCACCGCGAGCTGATGGGCAACGACCTCGCATGGTGGTCGGCGATCTCGTCGGCGGCGGAGGCGGGATGCAAGGACTTCGATCTCTGGGGTGTCCCACCGCCCGACGCGGGTCCCGCGCATCCGTGGCACGGCATCGGCTTTTTCAAGTCGGAGTTTGGCGGTGAGGAGATCGCCTACGCGGGCGCGTGGGAGCTGGTGCTTTCGGCAGGCGGCGCGAGGCTGCTCGGTATGGAACGCAAAACGAGAGCGTTCATTCGGGGCCTGAAACGAAACATTCCCTAACAATCCTTCAAAGACGTTAGGATGGAGTCATGGCTGTGGCGGAGTCCTCTCGCAAGGTCCTCGTCGTGGAGCCAGATAGCTCGACCCGCCGCGAGATCAAGCTGGTGTGCGAGCAGGACGGCTACCAGGTCGTCGAGGCCGAGGCAGGCTCGGAGGCGCTCCGCCAGGTCGAGCATTCGAGGCCCAGCGTCGTCCTGTTGGAGGTGACCCTGCCCGACGCCGCGGGCTTCGACGTATGCCGCGAGCTTCGCAAGATGGACCCGGCCGTCCCGGTGATCATGATGAGCTCGAGGTCCGACGAGATCGACGCCGTCGTGGCCCTGGAGATCGGCGCCGACGACTATGTGACCAAGCCCCTGCGACTGCGCGAGCTGGTGGCGCGGATGGCGGCCCACCTCCGCCGCGCGCGCCTCGAAAACGCGGAGGCGATGCGCAGCCGGCTCGAGTTCCGCGACCTGGTGATCGACGTCAACGAGCGACGCACCTACAAGTCAGGCACGGAGGTGGAGCTGACGCATACCGAGTTCGACCTGCTCACCTTCCTCGCCAGCAACGCCGGCAAGGTCTTGAGCCGGGAGAAGATCCTGAACTCGATCTGGGGTTACGAATACCCGATCGAAACGCGCGTGATCGACGTGCACATCAGAAACCTGCGCCGCAAGATCGAGACGCAGCCCTCGCGTCCCTATTACATCCTGGCCGTGCCCGGCATCGGGTACCGATTCACGAACGCGCGACCCGCTTAACACCGAGCTCTCTCAGCGACTCGATGACGAAGGGCCGCTCCGCGATGCGCGGATGTGGAATCACCAGGTCGCGGAGCTGCACGCGGTCATCTCCGAAAAGCAGGATGTCGACGTCGATCATGCGTGGCCCCCAGCGCCGCGAGGGCTCACGCCCGCCCTCGCGCTCGACCTCCTTCGCCAGTTGCAGCAGGCGGCGCGGATTTCCGCTCCACTCGGCCTCGACGACCTGGTTGAGAAACCTTGGTTGGTCCGCCACGCCCCAGGGCTCGGTCTCGATGACCCGGCTTTGACGCAGGATCCGGACTCCTTTCTGACGCAGTCTCCGTCGGGCGGCGCTGAGGTTGCGGCGCCGCGTGCCGAGGTTGGAGCCGAGGCCGAGGTAGACGGTCGTCAACGAATGTGGTCGGCGACTCGAACCGCGCGGACCATCTCCTTTACATCGTGCACGCGAACGATGTCCGCGCCGCGCAGCACAGCCGCGACCACCGTGGCGGTCGTGCCCTCGAGCCGTTCCGTCACCGGCAGATCGAGCAGCTTGCCGATGAAGGATTTGCGCGAGGTGCCGACCAGGATCGGATGCCCCAGCCCCTTGAGCTCCGAGAACCGGCGCAAGACCTCCCAGTTTTGGTCTGCGGTCTTGCCGAACCCGATGCCGGGATCGACGATCACCTTCTCCTTCGGCACGCCGGCCGCGATCGCGCGGGCGGCCGCCGCGGCCAGGAATCTCTTGATCTCGTCCATCAGGTCGCCGGCATATTCAGCGCCGTCCTGGTTGTGCATCACCACCAGGCCGCATCCATGCCGCCCGGCGAGCTCGGCGAGGGCAGGAGAGCGGGTCAGACCCCACACGTCGTTCAGGATCGTGGCGCCCACGGCGACTCCGACCTCCGCCACCTCTTGCTTGTATGTGTCGAGCGATACGGGCACGCCTGACTCGCGCGCCAGCCGGCGGACGACCGCCTCGGTGCGCGAGATCTCTTCGGCGGCCGACACGGGGACGTGACCCGGGCGGGTTGATTCGCCCCCCACGTCGAGCATGTCCGCGCCGTCGCTCACCATGCGCAAGCCCTGCGCGACCGCCGCGTCGTAATCCTGGCCGAGGCCATCGCCGCTGAACGAGTCAGGCGTGACATTGACGATTCCCATCACGTACGTGCGGGCTCCCCACTCGAAGCGGCGTCCGCCGATTTCGGCGATCACGACGCGATTATCCTGCCGTCTATGAAGCTGTCGGATCTGGCCCGCGGGGCTGGCGCCGTGCTCGAGGGCGACGGGGACGTCGAGGTCACCGGCATCGCCTACGACTCGCGCCGCGTGGCTCCGGGCGACCTCTTCGTCGCCGTGCAGGGACTTCACGTCGACGGCCACGTGTATCTCACGGATGCAGTCGCCAAGGGCGCCGTGGCTTTGGCGATCGAACGCGACGTCAAAGTTCCGGCGGGTATCCCGGTGCTGCACCTGCCGTCCACGCGGACCGGGCTTGCCGAGCTGTCGGCTGAGTTCTTCGGCCGGCCCTCCCGCCGCCTCAAGCTCGCGGGCGTCACCGGCACCGACGGCAAGACCACCGTCACGCACATGGCCGAGCACGTGTTGCAGGCGAGCGGGATTGTCGCCGGCGCGATGAGCACGGTCGCCTTCAAGGTCAGCGGGCGGGAGGTCGACAACGTCAGCGGGCAGACGACGACTGAAGCACCTGAGGTGCAGGGGTGGCTGGCGCGCATGGTGGAGGCGGGAGCCGCGTGCGCGGTGATCGAGACGACCTCGCACGCGCTGGTGCAGGAACGGGTGCACGCGTGCGATTTCGACGTCGCGGCCTTCACGAATGTCGGCCACGACCACCTGGACTATCACGCCTCTTGGGAGGAATACATCGAGGCGAAGGCGCGCCTGATCGACCTGACGTCGCGCGCGGCCGACAAGGGCGTCGAGAAGACCGCGGTCCTGAACCGAGACGACCCGAGCTACGAGCGGCTGGCGCGGCGTCCCATCTCGCGCCGGTGGACCTACGGCCT
>VBGV01000057.1 GCA_005880755.1 Chloroflexota bacterium | reverse complement strand
GGAACCGTCCAGCCGGCGATGACCTTGACCGTCGTCGCGAGCAGCGTCCCCGCGGGCTTCAGCGCTCCCGCGACCTTCACAATCTCGACGACCCGGTTTGCCGCCAATGACGCGGCGGCGGCGGCCCTGACCTTCAGTCCGACGACGCAAGCGCAGGACTGCGTGACGACCCCCGTGACCTCGGCCAACATCAACGGGGTGGTGTCGATCGACTAGTCCCCCCAACCGTGGCGGGATCGGCTGACCCAGCCGGTCCCGCTTTTTTCTGTCTGCGGCTACAAATATGCCGTGGGCACGGGGCCGCAATCCCAGGCGGGGCAGTTCTCGCCGGACGGCATGTGGCGGTGGGACGGCCGGCAATGGGTTCCGACGGGCGGGCAGGGCGGCCCGCCTCGACGATCACGAAGGTCGTTCCGTCGATTACAAGACCGGCACGATCTCGTTCCAACGGCGATCGCGTGCTCAGACGTCGGGCACCCTCAAACTGGCTCGGCTGGGTCAGGGGGCTCGAATCAGAATCGACATGCATAGCTAGGATCGCCCACGGGGTTTTTGGTTCAGGATTGCCGCGGTGAAAAACGTGTCGCCCTGGGTGTGGCGGTCGGCCGGCGCAGCCGCCAGCGTTGCCATCCTGGCGTCCGTGGTGATCGGCACGGGTGCTTACAACGTGCTGAGGATTCCCACGCACAGCGGGTCGTTTAACTGCTTGCCGTCCGACTTTCCCACCTACGCGAACATGACCGTCGCGGAGGCCGACTATGCCTTCGGCAATCCCGCGCCCGACGACACCATTTCCTGCCAGATGGTCATGGACTCGTACGACAAATTTTCGACCGTTTCGACCTTCTACCGAAAGGCATTCAACAC
The DNA here is from genome assembly GCA_005880755.1 of Chloroflexota bacterium. GTDB lineage: Bacteria > Chloroflexota > Dormibacteria > Dormibacterales > Dormibacteraceae > 40CM-4-65-16. The sequence goes on along the minus strand of VBGV01000057.1, from coordinate 6,379 downwards.
CAGCGGCTGGAGCACCGTGGCTGTTTTGGAGCAGCCCAAATTCAGCATCGCCCTCACATTCCAATCGAAGGAACGGCCAGCGACTCACGGCTGGGTCACGATTACGAACCAGGGCGTGAGCACCCGGGTGGCGACCCGGCTGTTCAGCTAGGCAGGCCGAATCACCGGCGGCGCTCGGCGATCTCGGCGTTGAGCATTTCCTGGAACGATTCGAGGGGCATGTCGACCTTGCTGCCCATCCTGTCCTGCACGTTGACGTGACCCGTGCCGACTTCTTTCGCTCCGACGACCGCGATGTAGGGAACCTTCTTGAGCTTGGCATCGCGGATTTTCCGTTCCAGGCGCTCGGAGCGGCGATCCACCTCGACCCGAACCCGTGAAGACCGCAGCCGAGCGCCAACGTCCTGCGCGTAATCGTTGAACTCGTCCTTGACCGCGGCGACGACAACCTGGGTGGGGTGCAGCCATGTCGGAAATGCGCCCGCGTAGCGCTCGATCAGGTAGCTGAAGAGACGCTCCATCGCCCCGGCCGCCCCGCGATGGACCATCACCGGCCGCTTGCGCGTCCCGTCCTCGGCCACGTACTCGAGGTCGAAACGCTGCGGCAGCTGGAAGTCCACCTGGACGGTGGAGTTGGTGAACTCGCGGCGGTGCGCATCTCGGACCTGGAAGTCGATCTTCGGCCCGTAGAACGCCGCGTCCCCCACTCCCCGCTTGTAGGTCTGGCCCATCGATTCGAGCGCTTCGGCAAGCGCCGCCTGCGCATCCTCCCACTGCTCTTCGGTGCCCAGCCATTTGTCCTTGACGTCATCGCGGGTCGACAGCTGGTATGAGAACTCGTCGATGCCGAGCACCTTCGAGAAGTAGAGAGCCAGGTCGATCGCCCCCTTCACCTCGTCCATCAATTGGTCGGGAGTGCAGAAGATGTGGGCGTCGTTCAAAGCAAAAGCCCGCACGCGGTTCATACCCGCCAAAGTGCCGGACCGTTCATATCTCCAGTTGTTGCCGATCTCGGCGATGCGCAACGGTAGGTCGCGATAGCTGCGCAGCTCGGTTTGATAGATCACGATGTGGTGCGGGCAGTTGACGGGCCGGAGCTCGAGCTCTTCGCCGTCCTCGAACTTCATCGCCGGATACATGTATTCGGAGTAGAGCTGCGCGTGTCCGCTCTGCCGGAACAGGTCGAGTCTTGCCACGTCGGGGGTCCGGACGTGGAGATAACCGCGCGACAGCTCCTCATCCACAATGAAGCGCTCGAGCTCGCGCCGGATGGTGGCGCCATCCGGAAGCCACAGCGGCAAGCCTGGCCCGACACGATCGTCGACCGCGAAGAGCTTCAGGTCCTTGCCCAGCTTCTTGTGATCGCGCTTTTCCGCCTCTTCGAGGAACTTCAGGTAATCGTCCAGCTCGCGCTGCGTCTGCCACGCGGTCCCGTAGATGCGGGTCAGCTGCGGTTTCTTCTCGTCTCCCCGCCAGTAGGCCCCGGCGACACGCATCAGCTTGAAGGCCTTCAGATCCTTCGTCGAGCGCACGTGGGGTCCACGGCACAGGTCCAGAAACTCACCGGTCCGATACACGCTGACCTCGTCGCCTTCGACCTTGTCATGTATCAGTTCGAGCTTGTAGATCTGGTCACGCTTGACGAACTCCTCGATCGCTTGCTTGCGGGGCAGCACATCGTGCACGAACGGGATGTCGGCCTGGGCAAGCCTGCGCATGCGCGACTCGATCGCGGGAAGGTCGGCCTCGGAGATCGATTTGCCCCCGAAGTCGAAGTCGTAGTAAAAGCCGTCCTGCACCGCTGGGCCGATCCCGTACTTGGCTTCGGGATACAGCTCGACGACCGCGGCCGCCAAAAGGTGCGCGGTCGAATGCCGCAGCACTTGCAGAGGGTCGTCGGTGGCTTCGTGCTCACCGTAATCCGGCATCGGGTCGTCCAGTATATGAACCCTCGTGGACTGGCCTTCCCTGGTCGACGTGCTCGGCGGTCCGTTGGCGGGCATTGGCATCCTGGTCGAGAGCGCGGGCGTGCCCTTTCCGGGCGAGGCGCTGCTGCTCACCGCCGCGGCCTGGGCGGCGGCCCGCCATGACTCGATCTTGCTGGTCATGCTGTGCGGCTTTTTCGGCGCGACCGCCGGCTCTGACGTCGGGTACTTGCTCGGTTATCGCGGCGGCCGTCCATTCGTCGAACGCTTCGGCCACATCTTTCACATTCGCCCCGACCACCTGGCGCGGGCCGAGCTTTTCTTCGCGCGGCACGGCGACAAGGCGATCCTCGGCGCGCGCTTCTTTCTCGGCTTGCGCACATGGAACGCGATGCTCGCCGGCATGGCGCGGATGCCGTTCTGGCGATTCCAGCTGTTCAGCGCGATCGGCGGCCTCGTCTGGTCGGCGGCGATCGGAGTCGCCGGCTACCTGGTTGGCAGCAACCTTCCGCTGCTCGAGACGATCATCCGTGCCATGGGTGTGGGCGGCACGGTCATCCTGGTCCTGATTCTGTTGGTTTTGCTCGTGGCGCGGGAGCGTGCAACCCGCCCGCGATGACACCGGCGCCGCCGCCCAGGAGCAGGACTCCAAGCCCACCTATCACCTGGGCTGTGCCGATGTTGTCGGCCAGCGCCGCCGCGACGAGCACCGGCACCGCGGACACGCCGTTGATCACCATGTAGAGCAACGCGAAGACCCGGCCGCGAATCGCGTCGCTCGTCGATTCCATCAGGTACGTGATCGCCGGGATGAGAATCGCGCCGAACTCGATGCCGAGCAGCAGGCTGAACGTCGCGCCGGTGATCCGGTTGTGGACCTGGAGATCCGGGAAGCTGTGCATCGCCTGCGGAACCGCGGCGAGCGCGAGCAGCGTGACGCCATTGGCCACCAACGAGCCAGCGAGCAGACGAGACCTGTCGATGTGGCTCATGAACTGGCCCAGCAGCACCGCGCTGAGGATGGCGCCGGCGGTCGCTGGGCCGAGGATGACGTAGGTGTCCTGGGCCGCTATGCCGATGACCTTGCTCACATACGCCGGGGCGAGCGCGTACAGGTTGAACAGGACCAGGACGGCGATGCTCACCTGGCCGAACGCGAGTCTCAGGCCGCGCGACGACCGCAAGGCGTCGACACCTTCCTTCAGGTCGAGAAGCATCAACCGGAAACGGCTCCGGCTCTCCTCGACCGGTGACTCTGTGTGGCGCGCGAGCGGAGGAATCTCCGACGCGAAGATCAGCGTGCCGGCGATGACCAGCAGCACGACCGCGCACCAGTACGGCGCATACAGGTCGATCCTCGAGACCACCGGCGCGAGCACGCCGCCGACGACGAGCGTCAGGACCATCGTCAGCAGCGCCATCGAGTTCGCGGTGATCAGCATCTTGCGGGGAAGGATGGTCGGGATGACCGCGGCTTCCGCCGGCCCGAAAAGCTGTCCGACGGCGGAAAAGACCAGCGTGATGAGCATCAGATGCAGGAAATCGTTCTTGAGCCCCGGCACCAGGGACGCGATAGGGATCAGCGCGACGACGGCGGCGCGGCCGATGTTGCACCAGAGCATGATCTGCTTGCGGTTGACGCGATCCGCGATCACGCCCGCCGGTGGTGCGAACAGAACCGCCGGAACCGTGTACGCGAGCAACGTGACGGCGACTGACGTGCTGCCACCGGAGATCTGGTACGCGAGGATGATCAGCGAGAACAGAAGAAATTTGTCCGCCAGCTGCGCGGCGAGCTGCGAGAACCAGATGTTGCGAAACGCAGTGTGGGCGAGGGCACCTCGAAAGCCGCCGGGACCCTCGACCGGCAGCCTGATCGGATCCATGGTCGCTAGAGACTAACGACCGAACCTGAGATTGAATGCGCCATACACCCGTTCCCACTCGCCCAATGTCAGGGTCTGGGGCCGTCGCGCGGGATCGATTCCCAGTTCGCTGAGTCGCGCATTGACTTCGGAGCCGGAGGTCCCCGCGATGCGGGCTACGGTGCCTCCCAACTGTTTGCGTCGGAACTGAAAAACGGCTTCGACGAATCGAAAGAACCGGTTCAGGTCGTCCACCTGCACCGCGGGTTTCTCACGCACGTCGAGGATGACTAGCGCGGAATCGACCTTCGGCACTGGCGTGAAGGCAGAGGCCGGGATGGTCATCACAGTCCGCGAGACGGCGAATACCTGGACGGCCACAGTGGCGAGGCTCGCCCCCGTCGTTGCCGTCCAGCGTTCGGCGACTTCTTTCTGGACCACGAGCGACAGGCGTCGTGGTCTTGGTGGTTGGTCGAGCAGCTTGCGGATCAGCTCGCCCGTCAGGTTGTAGGGGATGTTGCCGGCGACCAGCTCGCCGCCGTCGGGAAAGGACCGCGAAACGTCGAAGCGGAGAATGTCGGCCTGCACGACCTCGACGTTTTCGTGGCCGGCCACAACGTCATGCAGCGCGGGCATCAGGCTCGGGTCGAGCTCAACCGCAACCACCCTTCTGCAGCGCGCTGCCAGCGCGATGGTCAGGGTGCCGGCGCCGGCGCCGACTTCGAGCACCTCATCCTCCGGCTCTACGCCTGCCGCCTCCGCGATGGCGTCGCGCAGCTCGTGGTCGACGAGGAAGTTCTGGCCGAGGCGGTGCTGGAGGGTGATCCGGTGGCGACGCAAAAGGCTGTCGAGCTGATGCGGGTCCGCCGGGTCGATCACTTCATTTTCTGGAAGAGGGTCGTCGCGTTCGTCCGCTCCTGGTCGGCGAGCTGCTCGAGGCTGACACCGCGCAAGTCAGCGACGAGCTCGGCCGTGTCGATGAGGTACGCGGGTCGGTTGGGCACGTCCATTCGCTTCTGCGAGTTGCCGTACGGGGAGTCCGTTTCGAGCAGCAGGCGGTCCGCCGGGCACCGCTTCACGACCTCACGCAGCTCATCGCGGCTGGGCCGCGTGACCAGGCCTGCGAACGACAGGTAGAAACCGACGTCCAGGAATCGCTGCGCCCAATCCCAATCGAGCGCGAAGTAGTGCATGACGCCTCGGATGCCCTTATGACCGGATATCGCCTGGAGCAGCTCGTGCGATGCGCCCCGGTTGTGGACCGAGACCGGAAGGTCGAAGTTGATCGCAATGTCGAATAGCTCGTTGAGTCGCTCGATCTGCAGCTCGTTGTGCGGCCCGCCCACATGCTCGAAGTCGAGTCCGATCTCCCCCACCACGACGACCATCTCGTCGGTGGCCAGCTGCCGCAGGGCGCGAAAATCCGGCTCTGAGGGTTCGAGCGGATGATGCCCGACACCTGCCCAGACCTCCTGGTACGCGTGGCCGAGGCTGACCGCGTTCGTGCTTTGCTCGAGATTGACGCCGACGCCGATGAGCCGGGTCACACCCGCCGCGACAGCCTGCTCCACCACCTTGGTGGCGTCACCCAGCTCCTCGAGGTGCAAGTGAGTGTCGACGAAGATGTCGCTACTCCTCCTCGACGTCGTCGAGGCGCTTGAAGAGCGCCTGCGGCGGGGGCAGCTTGCGCCCGGCTTCGAGCTGCGAAGGCCGCCAGCGGTCGACCGCCTCGTACTCGCCGGTGATCACGGTGTGCGAGCTGCCGTCCTCGGCGAACTGGCGGATCTCTGGCTGCGGCGCGATGACGTCGTCGTAGCCCAGCATGGCGTGCAGGCGCTGCGCCGAGAACGGGAGAAACGGGGTGAGCATCGTCTTGAGGTTGTCGACGCAGCGAAGCGCCACGTACAGCACCGTGCCAGCTCGCGTGCGATCGGTCTTGATCGTGTGCCAGGGCTGCTCGGTGCCAAGGTACACGTTGACCTTCGCCGCGGTCGTCATCGCTCGCTTCAAAGCGTTCTGGAAACGAGCCTCGCCGAGCTGCTGCCCGACGTAATCGAGCGCCTCTTCGACTTCGCCGATGAGGGTTTCGTCGGCGGCCGACAGCGGGCCGGGCTCGGGCACCGCGCCGAAGTTGCGATGCGCGTTCACCAGAGTGCGGTGGACGAGGTTGCCCCATGTCGCGACGAGCTCGTCGTTGTTGCGACGCACGAACTCGGACCACGTGAAGTCGGTGTCCTGGTTCTCGGGCCCGGCGATCATCAAGTAGTAGCGCAAGGCATCCGGGTCATAGCGGTCGAGCACGTCTTTGACGTAGATGACGTTGCCGCGACTGGTCGAGAGCTTGGTGCCCTCCATGTGCAGGAACTCGCTGGCCACGATGTCGTCGGGCAGGTGAAGGTCCCCGGCGCCCATGAGGATTGCTGGCCAGAGCACAGTGTGGAATGTGATGTTGTCCTTCCCCATCACGTAGTAGTGCCAGCTGTCGGGGTTCTCCCACCAGTCCTTCCACGCCTCGGGCTCGTGGCGCTGGACCGCCCACTCGATCGACGCGGACAGGTAGCCGATGACCGCGTCGAACCAGACGTAGAT
>VBGV01000056.1 GCA_005880755.1 Chloroflexota bacterium | reverse complement strand
CTCCTCGAGGTCCGCGACGTAGTCGTCGATCTGGTAAGCGCGTGAGTCACCAGGTCGGTCCGAACCTCCCGTGCCGCGAGGGTTGAGCATGACCAAGGTGTACTGCTCCCAGAGCGCCGCCAGGTCGCCGAAGTAGTCAGCCGAGAATCCCGGGCCGCCTGGATGGCAGACGAGCACCGGCCCATGACCCAGCTTCCGGTAGGTCAGCTTGCGGCCGTCGCCAGTGGTGAAGCTCACGTCAGGCGCGGCTCCGGACGCCAGCGGCCGCCACCCTCGAGGTAACCGGCCGGTTGGTCGGGCTCGTGGCTCAGCACGACCAGCCATCGATGTTTCTCCGCCTCGTCCAGCAATCGCGCCTTCTGCTCGAAGACCCGAAGCGGCTCGATGTCCGCGGCCATGTTCCACGGAACGCGAAGATGCGGGGTCTGGCAGACGAGGTCGCCGGTCACCGCGCACGCCAGCTCCCCTGATCGGAGGATCAGCACCTGGCTGCCAGGCGTGTGCCCTCCGACGTGACGGATCTGCACGCCCGGCAGCACCTCCGCGTCGCCGTCGAGGAACTCGACCAGGTCGTTGCCGTCGGCGAGCGGCGTGAAATCGTCGGTGATGTAGCTCGGCCTGCTGCGCACGTCCGGCTCCAGCGCGAAGTCCCACTCGCTCCGCTGGATAAAATGGCGCGCCTTCTTGAAAGTGAGCTCGACCTCGCCGTTCTCATCGCGTCGCGTGAGTCCCCCCGCGTGGTCCCAGTGCAGGTGCGTGGTGACGACCGCGTCGACCTCGTCCGGCGTGATGCCGAGGCGGCGCAAGGCGTGCAGCATGCCCTCCGGCTCGCGCAGCGCAACCTGCCGCGCGCGCTTCTCGCTGAGCTTGGTTCCGATGCCGGTTTCGCAGACGATGACGCGCCCGTTTTTGCGCGCGATCAGGCAGACGCACGCGCAGTCGATCATGTTGTTGCCGTCGGGCGGCTTCTGCTTTTCCCACAAAACCCTCGGCACCACGCCGAACATCAGGCCCCCGTCCGCCTTCCAGTGGTCGGTCACCAGGAGGTGAAGCTCTAGGTCGCCCAGCTGCACTGCGCCTTATATGCTGCGCGAAATGGCGGTCGCCGCGATCAGCACTTCTCAACTCACCAAGGACTACGGGGCCGGACGCGGCCTTTTCGACCTCGGTCTTCACGTCTCGCAGCAGGAGGTCTTCGGCTATCTCGGCCCGAACGGTTCCGGCAAGACGACGACCATCCGCCTGCTGATGGGGATGATCCGACCCACCAATGGGTCGGCGCACGTCTTCGGGCTCGACTGCGTTCGCGATGCCGTGGAGGTCAAGCGCAAGGTCGGCTACCTGCCGGGCGACATCCCTCAATTCGGCAGCTTGCGCGGAGATGAGGTCGTCGCCTACCTGGGCGGGATGCGCGGCGGCGTGGATCGACGCCACGTGCGCGCCATCGCCGAGCGCTTCGACCTCGACCTCAACCGACGATTTCGCGAGTACTCGAGCGGCAACAAGCAGAAGCTCGGGATCCTGCTCGCGTTCATGCATAGGCCCGAGCTGCTCATCCTCGACGAGCCGACGAGCGGGCTCGATCCCCTGAACCAGCAGGAGTTCTATGAGCTGCTCCGCGAAACTCGCGACGGCGGCGCCACGATCTTCCTCTCATCACATGTTCTGTCCGAGGTCGAGCACGTATGCGACAGGGTCGGCATCCTGCGTGCGGGGCGGCTGGTCAAGGTCGCCGAGCTGGGTGAGCTGACGCGAATACGAGTCCACCATGTGGAGGTCGAGTTCGCGCCCGGCGAGGAGGTGCCCACGGAACGCTTGCGCTTGGCTGACGGTGTCGAAGATCTGACCGTCGAGGGCCAGCGACTCAGGTGCACGGTCCACGGCAATTTCGAGGCGCTGCTCCAAGCCATCTCAGGCTCGCGGGTGATCGATCTCGTCAGCACGGAGCCCAGCCTGGAGGAGTTCTTCCTCAGCTTCTTCGGCGAACCCAAACCCAAAGCACTGCCGTCGTGATCGGCGTCGTCTTCGGCTTGCGGCTCGGCCGCTGGGGCATCGTTGGCTTCTCCCTCGCGGCCCTGCTCCTGGTGTTCGCGCAGACCGCCGGCTTCTATCAAGTCGCGGGCACAACTCCTGGCGCGCGGGCGGCGTTCGGTTCGGCGATGGCCACGCTCGCCGCGCAGCTGGTGGCCCTGTTTCCACCGCCGCTCCGCCCGGACACCGTTGGTGGATACGTTGAATTTCGCGGCTTTCACCCGCTCGCGGTTTTGTTCGCCGTTTGGGCGCTTGTGTCGGCAACCGGTTTTGCACGCGGCGACGAGGAGCGAGGGGTCGTCGAGGCGGCGCTTGCCACCGGTACCTCGCGGATCGCGCTGATCGCCTCTCGCGCTGTGGGATTTGCACTCGCGGTCACAGTCGCATCGGCGGCGGCCGCCGCGGGATTTCTCATCGGCGTCGCTTCGGGCCACGAGACTGTCGCCGCGCAGGGCGTAATCCAAGAGTCGGTCCTGCTCGCCGCCGTCGGCCTTGCCTGCTACGCGCTGTCGCTGCTCGTCGCCCAGCTGGCCGGGCCGCGCCTCGCTACAGCGGCGGCCGGCGCCCTCTTGCTGGCGCTGTTTCTCGACAACAGCCTCAGCCGCGCGATGTCATCGCTGACGGCGTGGCGGTGGCTTTCGCCCTTCCGCTACTACGACCTGAGCCAGCCGCTCCCGCCGGGCGGATACTTCGACTCGCGCGCGTTTCTCGTCCTGATCGGGATCAGCGTGATCGCGACGGCGGCCGCTGCGGCGGCGTTCACGCGCCGCGACCTCGGCGCGTCACTGATACGCCTTCCCTCCATCCCACACCGGCCGAGCTATGACGTCACCGCGGCGCCGTGGTGGGGCGTCGCGGTCGTGCGCGGCCTGTACGAGCGCCGGCTTGGCCTGCTCGCGTGGACGGCGGGCATGGCTGTGATGGCGCTGTCGTTCGTGGCCCTGACCAGGACCATCGTGCAGGTCCTGCTGTCGATCCCCAGCCTCCTCCCCTACCTCTCGATCTTCGTGCACCAGCAGCTCTATCCGGCGGTCCTTGGATACACGTGGTTCAACGTCGCGCAGCTGATGTTCGCCGCGTTCGCAATCACGTATGTCGCCCGCTGGTCGGCCGAAGATTCGGATGGCCGCCTCGAGATCTTTCTGAGCCAGCCGCTGTCGCGCGCCGGCATCGTTCTGGAGCGGATGGCGGTGCTGGCGGCAGGCGCGGTCTTGATCGCGGCGGTCAGCGGCGCCGTCCTCTTCTACGCATCCCACCAGCAAGGCATCGACCTGAACGCGCAGCGGCTCACGGCCGCCTCGCTGATGCTGGTGCCGTTCGCGCTCGTGTTCGCGGGGGCCGGCTCCCTGCTGGCGGCATGGAACCCTCGCGCGGCGGTCGGGCTGCTGGGTGCGTTCGCCTTCGCCAGCTACCTCGATACGGAGCTCGGCACGATCTACAAGCTTCCTGTTTGGCTGTTGGACCTGTCGGCGTTCAAGCTCTTCGGCACCCCGCTCCTCAATGGAGTCAACGGCCGCAACCTGGCCCTCATGCTGCTGCTCGCCCTGGCGGGCATCGGAAGCTCGATACTTGCAATCCAGAGACGGGACGTCGGCGCGTGAGCCTATGAAAAGTAGCCAACCACGGATTTAGGAGGTAAACTGCGTCGCCATGCCGCGATCGATGTGGAAAGGCGTGGTCTCATTCGGGATGGTCTCCATCCCCATCCGCCTCTATAACGCCACCGAATCGACAGCCAAGGTCTCCTTCCGCCAGCTGTGCCCCGACCACCACTCCCCCATCTCCTACAAACGCTGGTGCGCTGAGGGCGACCACGAGGTGCAGTACAGCGAGATCCTGCGCGGCTACGAGGTCGGGAAAGATCGGTACGTGATCATCGACGACAAGGACCTCGACAACCTGCCGCTCCCGACCGCCCACGCCATCGACATCGAGGAGTTCGTGCCGGTGAACGACGTGGAGCCCGGGCTCTACTACGACAGCGCGTACTACGTCGAGCCTGAAGAGCTCGGCAGGAAGCCGTACCACCTACTGCGCCGAGCCCTGGAAGCGACAGGCAGGATGGCGATCGCGAAGATCGCGCTGCGCGACAAGGAGCACCTGGCCGCGCTGCACCCTAACGGCAAGGGCCTGATCATGAACACGCTCCACTGGCCGGACGAGATCCGCTCGACCGAGGGCCTCAAGGGCCTGGAGGACGAGGTGAAGATCAACCCCAAGGAGCTCGAGATGGCGAAGGCGCTAATCGAGAGCCTGGCCGACAGCTTCGACCCCAGCCGCTACAAGGACAACTACCGCGAGGCGGTGATGAAGGTCGTGAGGGCCAAGGCTGAAGGCGAGGTCATCGAGGCGCCCGAAGCGCCCCAGCCGGCCAAGGTCATGGACCTCATGGAAGCATTGCGGCAGTCGGTCGCGCAGGCGAAGAAGCAGCGCGCGGGTCGGGAGAAGCCCGCGGCTGAGGCACGGAGACGTCGTAAAGCTTCGTAGCCCTTCTGCCCCTAATCTGGGGCGGATGCAGGATCCCGACCAGCTCTCCATCGAGCTCGAGAGCTTCCCGGACGAGGTGCGGCCGATGCAGGCCGCCTCGGCCGAAGCCCCGTTCAGCTCGCCCGAGTACCTGTTCGAGGTCAAATGGGACGGGTTGCGCTGCATCCTGTTTCGCGACCACGACGGGAATGTCCGGCTGCAGGACCGCGGGCTCACCGACCTCACTGCCGAAGTGCCGGAGGTGGTGAAGGCGGCGAAACGTGTGCCGCCCGGGAGCGTGATCGACGGCGAGCTGGTCGCGACGGACACCGACGGCCGCCCCAACTATCCACGCCTGCGGCAGCGTCTGGCCGCCGGCGCGCGGATGCAGGACGAAATTCCGACTGCATATCTCGCCTTCGACGCGCTGTACCTCGAGGGCCGGCCGCAGCTGCGACAACCGGTCATCAGACGGCGCGCGCGTCTCGCCAAGGCCGTGGAGGCAGGCGGCCACATCTTCGTTCCGGACCACATCGACGAAGACGGCGTCGAGCTGTTCGAGGCGTGTCTCGAGCGCGGTCTCGAGGGCGTGCTGGCCAAGCACAAGCAGAGCCCGTACGTCACAGGCCAGCGGAGCCCG
>VBGV01000055.1 GCA_005880755.1 Chloroflexota bacterium | reverse complement strand
ATATCCGCGCAGGCGGTCCTGGGTGACACGGCGCGCGCGCGGCCCGATCACGATTGCGATCGCGCGGTGTCCTTTGGCGACCAGGTGCCGCGTGGCCAGGAGTCCGGTCAGCTCGTCGTCTGAGCCAACCGTCGCGACTCCGCCGCCGGGAATCTGGTGCAGGCTGACCACGGGCACGGTCTTGTCCAGGGCACGCGCCACCGCGCGGTCCTCCTCCATCTGCGGCGCAGCCAGGAGGATGCCGTCGACCCGTCTTTCCATCAGTGAGGGCAGCGCGTATTCGGTGCCGGAAACCTCCAGGTCGATGCTCGTCATCAGCACGCCATATCCCTGCCGGCGCGCCTCGCGTTCGGCGCCGACGATCAACCGGCTCAGGTTCTGGTCGCTGAAATCGCCGGCGAGGAGCCCGACCGTCCGCGTCCGCTGCATGACCAGGCTGCGGGCCTGCAGGTTCGGCACGTAGCCGAGGTCGCTGGCCACCTGATGGATGCGCGCCCGGGTCACCTCGGAGACGGTGCCGCCGCCGTTCAGCACCTTGCTCGTGGTCTGGAAGCTGACGCCGGCGCGGGCGGCGACGTCTTTGACCGAGACGTGCCTTGCCGGTTTGCGGGACGCCACGCTGGGGTTATTATGCGCGGGCAGCGAACGTTCGCCTAGTGATTAGTTGGAGGCCGGATGGAATCCAGATCCGAGTATCCCCGGCCCAGGTTCCGGCGGCCCGATTGGATCAACCTGAACGGGGAGTGGGAGTTCGGCGCGGGCGAGCGCCCGACCTTCGACCGCCGCATCAACGTGCCCTTCTGCCCCGAATCGAAACTCTCCGGGATTGCTGCCCTGCCCGGCGACACGGTCTGGTACCGGCGGCCCTTCGACGCGCCGGCGGGCGACTGCGTTCTGCTGCACTTCGGCGCGGTCGACTACCGCGCCACTGTGTGGGTCAACGACGTCGAGGTGGCTCGCCACGAGGGCGGGCACACGCCGTTCAGCGTCGATATCGCAAAAGTTCTGCGGTCGCGCGACAACGCCCTGGTCGTCCGCGCCGACGACCCGCTCACCGACAAGACCACGCCGCGTGGCAAACAGTTCTGGGGCGAGACGCCGGAGGGCATCTTCTACACGCCGACGACGGGGATCTGGCAGACCGTCTGGCTCGAGCCCTTGCCCGCGCTGCACATCGCCGGCCTGCGTTTGATGCCTGACCTGGAGGCGGGCGCGGTCGACTTCGAGGTGGCGGGGAACGGCGACGTCAAGCTCACCGTCACGCTGGACGGCGATGTCGTAGGCGGATGGTCGGGTGCCGCGGGGCGCGGCCGGATCGAATTGGAGACCGTCGCACCGTGGCATCCCGACTCGCCCACGCTCTACGACGTCGAGGCGTCGCTGCTCGACGGCGATGGCAAGGTCGTCGACCGCATCCTCAGCTATTTCGGGTTGCGGAGCGTTGCTACGTCGGACGGCCGCGTCTGGCTGAACGGCGAGCCGTTCGTGCAGCGCCTCGTGCTCGACCAGGGCTACTTTCCCGACGGCCTGCTGACCGCGCCGAGCGATGACGCGCTGCGCGCCGACATCGAGGCCGCGAAGGCGCTCGGCTTCAACGGCGCGAGGAAGCATCAGAAGGTCGAGGACCCGCGCTGGCTCTACTGGGCGGACCGGCTCGGCTTTCTGGTCTGGGATGAGATGCCGAGCTTCCAGGAGCACAGCGGCGAGGCGGAGCGGCGGCTGGCGTCCGAGTGGACCGAGGTCGTGCGACGCGACCGCGACCATCCGTGCGTGGTCGCGTGGGTGCCGGCCAATGAGAGCTTTGGTCTGGAGCACATCGAGCCGTCGGTCCGGTCCAGGTTCCTGGTCCGGCTGTACAACCTGACGCGCGAGCTTGATGGCTCCCGGCCCGTGGTGTCGAACGACGGCTGGGAGCACGCCGTCACCGACCTTTGCAACCTCCACGACTACTCCGGGCCGGACGATTTCTCGCGGCGTTACCGCAGTCTCGGGTTGATCCTCGATGGCAAGGCCAGCGGGCACCAACCGTACGACCCCGGGTTCGCCTACCGGGGCGAGCCGGTCCTGGTCACCGAGTTCGGCGGCCTGAAGATGTCGGGCTCGGGCGGCTGGGGCTACGCCCAGGTCGGGGACGCCGCCCAGCTTCTGCAGGTCTATCGCGGCCTGATCGAGGGCCTGATGGAGCCGGGACCGGTCGAAGGCTTCTGCTACACGCAGCTGACAGACGTCGAGCAGGAGCAGAACGGACTGCTCACATACGACCGCCGGCCCAAGCTGGATGCAGCCCTCGTAAAGCCGATCACGCAAACGGCGAAGCGCCGTTAAGAGTGATATAGTCCGCGACTGCTCGCGGACGTTCACCTTGGAGGGCATGTGGAACCAACCCAGCCGTCCGAGGCTGACGGCAGTCCTGACGGAAGTCCCGAGGACGAAATCGACCGGCTGCTCGCCAAGCTCCTGGTGGAAAAGATGCAGGTGAAGGTCGACCCTCTGACGGGCGAGGTGCTGGACTCCGACGACGATGTCGCCACCGACAAGGAAGCATCTCCTCCGGCTCCCTAGGCGCAGCATCACCGGCAAAAATCCGTCTTGACAGGTCGCCCGGCAGCGCATACGATCGCCTAAACCGTTTTAGTAAATCGGTTTATCGCCTGTCGGGGTCCCCGCGAAGTCGAAGACTTCGTGGGGTGAGTTTGGGGAGGGCGAATGCTGAGATCTGGAGCCTGGTTGGGTGTCCCGGGTCACCATCGCTGACGTGGCCAGCGCGGCCGGCGTCTCGAAGACCGCGGTGTCCTTCGCCTTCAACAACCCCGAGCGCTTGGGCCATGCCACGCTCGAGCGCGTGCTGGGTGTCGCCCAGGACCTGGGCTACACGCCGCATCCCGCCGCTCGAGCGCTCTCGATGCGCCGGAGCGGGACGATCGGGATACTGATCCCGCAGCGCCTGTCCACGGTTTTCGCCAACCCGTTCTTGAGCGAGCTCATCCAGGGCCTGGGCGAGCTCTGCGAGGAGCACGACCTGACGCTGCTGCTGGTGCCGCCCCTCAACGGGTCGCTCGAAGGTGCCATCCGCCAGGCTTCGGTCGACGGCTTCATCAGCCTCGGGCTGAGCCCCGACGACAGCGCGCTGGGCGTGCTGGACCGGATCGGGATCCCCACGGTGCTGGTCGACTCGGAGGATTCGCCGTCCCATCCGACCGTCAACGTGGACGACGGCGGCGGCGCCAGGGCGGCGGCGGCGCACCTCATCGGCCTCGGCCACCGGCAGCTGGCGATCCTCGTGCTGCCGCCGGCGCGGTCGCAGGTGCACAGCACGCCCACGGCCGAAAGGCGCCTCGCGGGCTACCGGGCCGCGATCGCCGAAGCAGGCGTGCCGGCGCCGCATTCGGTCATCGCCGGGATCTCGGTCGCGGCCGGGGCCAGCGCCTTCGCGTCGCTGCCCAAAGGCAAGCGCCGCCCGACCGGAGTGCTCGCGATGAGCGACATGGCCGCGATCGGCGTCGTCACAGCCGCCCAGGCGAGCGGGCTGCGGGTTCCGGACGACCTTTCGGTGGTCGGGTTCGATGACGTGCCCGCTTCCGCGTGGACCAACCCGCCGCTCACGACGGTGCGCCAGCCGATCGTCGAGAAGGGGCGGCTGGCCGCGCGCCTTCTGATCCAGCGTATGAAAGGCAAGCCGGTGGCATCGCCGGCGCCTCTCAAAACGAGCCTGGTCATCCGTGGCTCGACTGCACCGGCCACAAATTTAGATTTGCGGATTAAGAGGAGGTAAATAGAATGTTCACTGAGGGGCAGGGATGCGGGAGTCGCGTCCAGGTGGACTCTGATGAAGGGATAGGTAAAAGATGGCATCTGTAACTTACGACCACGTTGTCAAGCGGTACACCGCCGACCTCACCGTCGTCAAGGACTTCAACGTCGAGATCAAGGACAAGGAGTTCATGGTGCTCGTCGGCCCCTCCGGGTGTGGCAAGTCGACGGCGCTGCGCATGCTCGCCGGCCTGGAAGCGATCAGCGAGGGCAAAATCATGATCGGCGAGCGGGTCGTGAACAACATCGCGGCCAAGGACCGTGACATCGCGATGGTGTTCCAGTCGTACGCCCTTTACCCGCACATGTCGGTCTACGACAACATGGCATTCCCGCTCCAGATGCAGCACATGAAGAAGCAGGAGATCGACAAGCGCGTGCGCAACGCGTCGCGCATCCTCGGTCTCGACAACTTCCTGAAGCGCAAGCCGCGCGCCCTGTCGGGCGGCCAGCGCCAGCGCGTCGCACTCGGACGCGCCATCGTGCGCAGCCCCAAGGTGTTCTTGCTCGACGAGCCCCTCTCCAACCTGGACGCCAAGCTCCGCGGCCAGACCCGCGTCGAGCTGCAGAAGCTGCACCGCGACCTCCAGACCACCTTCATCTATGTGACGCACGACCAGGTCGAGGCCATGACGATGGGCGACCGGATCGCGATCATGAACGCGGGCATCCTGCAGCAGGTCGGCACGCCAGGCGAGATCTACGACCACCCCGCGAACCTTTTCGTCGCCGGCTTCATCGGCACGCCGACGATGAACTTCGTGCCCGCCACCGTCACCAACGGATCGGCGAAAGCTTCCGGCTTCGAGCTCAGGCTGCCCAAGGCCATCCCCGCAACAAAGGGCACGCTCGGGTTCCGCCCTGAGGCGGTAACCGACCGCGTGGTCGACGGCGCCCCGTCCTTCGAGATGAAGGTCGATGTCGTGGAGCGGCTGGGCTCCGACCAGTTCCTGTACGGGATGGTGGGCGGTGACCAGGTCACGGCTCGAGTCGATCCTCGGATGACCGTGGGTCCGGGCGACCGCGTCAAGCTCGGGCTGGACACGCGCTCGCTGCATTTCTTCGACGCCGAAAGCGAGCAAGCACTTCTCTAGCACTCCGCATCGTTAGGCTTCGGTCGATTTGGGCGTAGAGCGCATCC
>VBGV01000227.1 GCA_005880755.1 Chloroflexota bacterium | reverse complement strand
TGCAGGGTTTGAAGGATGAGCTCGGGGCCCCGGCGGCGGAGCTCGAGCTGGGGATGCAGATCTCGGGCAAGACGGTGGAGCGGTTGGCCTGCGACTGCACCATGTCCCGAGTCCTGCTCGCGGACTCGGTGGTGGTCGACGTCGGCCGGGCCACCCGCACCATCTCGCCGGCGACCCGGCGGGCGCTCCAACAGCGCGATAAAGGCTGCCGCTGGCCGGGCTGCGACCGGCCCGTCAGCTGGTCGACTCCGCACCACATCGAGTTCTGGTCTCGAGGCGGGTCGACCGACCTCGACAACCTGGTTCTCCTCTGCCACTACCACCATCGGCTGGTGCATGAAGAGGAATGGCGGGTGGTCAGGGTCGGGGACGAGGTTCATGTCATCCCGCCGGAGTGGCTGCAGACGATCTTCACCCGCGGACCTGACGTGCGCTGGGCCGCTTAAGCGGCCGACAATAACCAGGTGAGCGTCGAAATCACGGAGGTCCTGATGCCCGAGCTGCAGGGAGCGGAAGAGATCACAGTCGGCGCGTGGAGCAAACAGCAGGGCGAGCATGTCGACGAGGGCGAGACGTTGATGGAGGTGCACACCGACAAGGTCAACGCGGAGATCCCCTCCCCCGTCGCCGGCGTCGTCGAAGCGCTGCTTCTCGAGGTCGGCGACCCGGTGGTCCCAGGACAACCCATCGCCCGCATCGCGCCCGAGTAGCGACACCTGATGCGCGTCGCGGTGATCGGCGGCGGCGCGATGGGCGCGGCGACGTCGTGGAGGCTCGCGAAGCGAGGCGTCGACGTCGTCTGTTACGACCGATACTCACCGCCCCACGCATTCGGCTCGACCCACGGCGAGTCGCGGATCATCCGGACCGCCTATTTCGAAGGTCCGTGGTACGTCCCGCTGGTGCAGGAGGCGTTTCAGCTCTGGCGCGAGCTCGAGGCTGAGACCGGCGCCGACCTGCTGACCATGACGGGCGCGCTGATGATCGGCGAGCCCGATTCCGAGGCGGTCAAGGGTGCGCTCGACTCGGCGAAAGCCCACGGGCTCGACGTCGAGCTGCTCGATGGCGACGAGCTTCGCAGCCGCTACCGCGGACACGTGGTGCCGGACGGCCAGGTCGCGGTGCTGGACAAACAGGCAGGCATCCTGCATCCGGAGGCCGCGGTAACTGCGATGCTCTCCCAGACACCCGCCGTCGTTCGGGACCGGGCGGTCGGGTCCGTCGCCGAGCTGGTCGACAGCTTCGACTCGGTGGTGGTGGCGGCCGGTCCTTGGACGCCGGAGCTGGTGGAGTGGATTCCGCTTCAGGTCGAGCGCCAGGTCCACGTGTGGTTTGCGCTCGAGGGCGGAGTCGATTGGCTCACTCCGGAGCGATTCCCGGTCTTCATCCTGCAGTCACCTGAGTTCGGTGACGTTTACGGAATCCCGAGCCTGGACGGCGCATCGATGAAAGTCGGCCGCCACCACGAAGGTGAGTTCACGGACCCGCATGGCATCCGTCGCGTGGTCGACGAGACCGATATCGATCCGCTGCGCCGCGTGGCCGCTCAGTTCCTGCGCGGCCTGACCGGGCGCGTCACGAGGACACTGACCTGCATGTACACGAACACGCCCGATCGTCACTTCGTGATCGACTTCAGCCCTGACGACCGGCGTGTCGTGGTGATCAGCGCGTGCTCAGGTCACGGGTTCAAGTTCGCGCCGGTCATCGGCGACATCGCGGCGGACCTGGTGTGCGACGGCGTCACCCGGCGCGACATCTCACGCTTTTCGGCTGCGAGGTTCGCGACCTCGCACGTACCAGACGACCACCACGATCGCGACTAGGACGGCGATCGCGATCGCGCCTTTCTCGAGCGGACCGCTGATGCGGTCGTAGTTGCGTCCCAGCACATAGCCCACGAGGGCCAGGGCAGCGCACCAGGGGAGCGCGCCGACGAGCGTGAGCACCGAGAACTTGGCGAGGTCGATGCGGGCGAGGCCGGCGGGAAACGAGATGTACGTCCGGATCACCGGGAGCACGCGTCCGACGAACACCGCGACCAGCCCCCACCGACGGAACCAGCCATCGGCCATCTCGAGGTGATGGCGACGGATGCCGACGTAGCGTCCCGGCCCGAGCAGCAGCGGCTCGCCAAAGCGGGCCGCGACCCAGTAAGCGATCAGCGATCCCACGAGGTTGGCCACCCCCCCGGCGATGATCGCCGCGACCAGGCCTCCTTGCATGTGACCGGTGGCCGCGAGCAGGCCCGCGGTCGGCATGATGACCTCGCTCGGAAACGGGAAGCCACAGCTCTCGCCGACCATGAGCACGAAGACCGCGAGCAGGCCATAGCTCGCAACGAGGTTGCTGAGGGCGGCCGTCAAACCGTCTGAACCGCGGCTGCTTTCACTGCGCGGAACGGCAAGGTTCGGGCCGACTGGTCGTCGATGATGATCTCGAAGTTGTAGAACCCGGGCTGGTTGATGGGCACCGTGGTCAGGTTGATGACGATGTTCGCCGAGAGGTCCCATCCATGCGGGTAGTCGGCCGGAACCTGGCGCGCGGGCAGGTTGAGGACGATGGGCTGCGGAAGCACAGGCTTGCCGTCCTCGTCGCTGCAGTGGACCTCGACTTTGTGCGGGCGCTCAGTTTCAAGCCTCGTGGTCTGCAGGCGAAGCACGATCACACCGTTAAAGGGCGTCGGGAACTTGTCGCGGACGAGAGTGTCGAACCCCGCGCCGAGGATGTACACGAGCCCATTGGGCGGCGCCTCGGCGCCGTTGGCGAGCAGGGCCCAGTCGAGTCTCATCCTTGGGCCATTATCGACGGGAGCTCAAATGAGGGTGGGCCCGGGTGGCCTCGATCCACCGACCAGCCGATTATGAGTCGGCCGCTCTAACCAGACTGAGCTACGGGCCCTGCCGCCTGAGTCTATGAGGTGTCCGGTTCGGGGCGCCGCCGGGCTTGACACGTTTACGAGCCAAGGAGGCCCGGGAATATCGTCCGTGTACTGACGGTTTTCCCGGTGCGGAGGTGAACAACAAATGTTGGCGTTAGCACTCTTGATTCTTCGGGTTGTGATCGGTCTGACCGTCGCGGCACACGGCGCTCAGAAGCTCTTCGGATGGTGGGACGGCCCCGGCATGAAGGGCTGGACCGGTGCCATGAACCACATGCGCATCCGGCCGGCGACCCCATGGGCCTGGATGTCGGCCTTCGCCGAGTTCTTCGGTGGGATTGGCCTGGCGGTCGGATTTCTCACCCCACTCCCCAGCCTCGCCATCGCTGGCTCGATGCTGGTGGCGATCGCCCTTGTGCACTGGCCGCACGGCTTCTTTACCTCGAAAGGCGGATTCGAGTTCAACCTTTCGATCCTGGCCGCGATCGCCGCGATCGCGCTGGCCGGTCCAGGCGCTTACTCCCTTGACGCGGCACTCCGGATCAACTTTCCCGAACCGATCACGCTGATCGTGGGCACGATCCTGCTGCTCATCGGAGTGATCGTCGCGCTCGGGACCCGCGCGCCCGAGCCTGCAGCCGAAACCAAGCCTCAGGTCACCTAAGGGGTCAAACGTCGGGCCGGCTCCCCCGGGTGGAGAATGCCCAGACCGATGGGCATCACCGGGCCGGCAAGAACGTCTGCGCCGTTGGCGATCCTCGCGATCGGGGCGGTCGTGCTGGGCGCCGCGGCGGCAGGTTACCTGGTAACCACCTTCCTCTTCGCCTTCTCGGGAGGGCAGAACCGGATGGTGGTCGTGGTCAACCTCGGCGGGCTGATCGTGGTTGGCTTGGACTTTCTGGTCGCCGGCTCGACATGGATCCTGCGATCACCCGCCGACGCGATCAAGTGGACGGCCATCGCGGCTGGAGCAGGGTGGGCAGCAGCACTCATCGCCGAGTGGGTGCTCTCTTTCTGGCTTGGCGCTCGCTGAAGGCGGCCGCTACTCCGGACCGATGACTTCGACCTCGTTCCCGTCCGGGTCGTCGACTTGGGATTCGCGCGTCGATTATCGGCTGGTAGACAACGAGCGGTTGATCACGATGGCGTCTCGCGGGTATACGGGGTCAAAGAGGATCAGCACATCGCGTGGAGTCGATCCCACATGCGTGATCAGATGCGGCCCGTGGAAATGCCACTGGTACGTCCCAACGTAGATGTCGCCTTCCGAGTCCTTGACGGTTACGTCGACTAGGACGCCGGGGGCCACAACGCCATGGTTCGATAGGCGGTAGGCGACATAGACGTTCCAAACAGCCGCCGCAAGCGGCAGTGGCGTGAGCGCGACGGCGGCTATCCAGCCGAGTGGAATAAACCACAAGACTTGCGCGAAAACCACCACGAGCGCAAAGACCCAGCCTGGCCGCCGTGACATTACTCCCCAGAAGGTCATCTCCCAGAACGGCTTTTGCCCCTGACCAGATTCGACCCATCGGTTGGTTGCGGCCGCCATGGCCGCGTTCAGTCCATTGCCGCTGACGATGGCGTCCCTCGCAGCGTCAGCAGCTTGCTGGGCGCGACCGGGAGGTCCGCCGAGGTTGGCAGTGACCCACGCGAGCCAGTTCGCGTCGAGCGTCGGACTTGGTTCCCTGCTGTCGATCATCGCCAGGCGATCATAGGCGCCACCAACGGCATCCGCTATCCGGAGCGACCAT
>VBGV01000226.1 GCA_005880755.1 Chloroflexota bacterium | reverse complement strand
CTGCCATGCAGATTGGCCTACGTACCAACCGTCGTCGAGAACGAAGGCGGCAACCGCGAGCGAACGTTCGACATCTACTCGCGCCTGCTCAGGGACCGAATCATCCTGATCGGCCGTCCCATCGACGACGTGGTCGCCAACCTCGTGGTTGCCCAGCTCATGTACCTGGCGGCTGACGACCCCGACAAGGAGATCCAGATCTACATCAACTCTCCCGGTGGCGCGGTGACAGCCGGACTGGCGATCTACGACACGATGCAGTACGTCCGGGCGGCCATTTCGACAGTCTGTATCGGGCGCGCAGCCAGCTTCGGCACCGTGGTGTTGATGGCGGGGGCGAAGGGCAAACGATTCTCGCTGCCGAGCGCCTCGATCCATATGCACCAGCCGTTGATCGGCGGCAAGGGACTTCAGGGTCAAGCCAGCGACCTTGATATCCATGCCCGGGAGATCATCCGCATTCGGACGGTGCTTAACGAGCTCATCGCGCTGCACACGGGGCAACCGCTGGAGCGCGTCGAGCGCGACACCGACCGCGACTACTTTCTCACGCCTGAGGAAGCAGTCGAGTACGGGCTGATCGACGGCATCATCGAGCAGACGCGGGTGCCGGTCCTGGCGACCTCCGGGTAAAGAAACCCCCGGCGCGCAGGCAGACCCAGGCGATCAACGCAACGCCTACGAACGCCGGCGCCGGCGCGGGCGCGACAGCACAGAAAAGGGCAGCGAGGGACAGCGCGAGCCAGTCGAACCATCGCGCCTGACCCCAGACCGCAAGCGCCAGCGCGACGAGAGCCAGGTCCGCGGGCAGGGCGTGCGGAGCGGCGAGAACCCCGCCCGCGATCACAATCGCGGCGGCGGCGGGAAAGTCGTCGCGACGTCGCGAAGCCAGCCACACCACGCCCGCGATCGCGACCACCGTCAGGCAGGCCACCGCGATCGTTTGCGCAGCATCGGGCAGCAGCACCCCGAGGTGCGGCAGGTCGACCTCGCGGCTCACCGGTGCCACGGTCGCCCGGGTCTGAGCCAACCATTGTCCGATCCAGTTTGGATTCAGGAATAGCGTCGGCGCGAGCAGGGCCGCGCCGGCAATCGCCCACCCCGCGACGACCTTCCAGCGCAGAGTGAGGACCAACGCCGCGCCAAGGGGCAGGACGAGCTGCGGTTTCATCAGCGTGAGTCCCAAGACCAGCCCGGCCAGGTATGGTCGCGACCACAACGCGATCGCGGCGCCGATGCCCAGCGCCACGATCCCGTCGAGCTGCGCATTGAGCATCACGAGCGCCGTAGGCACGGCGGCGAATGCAGGCAGGATTTCGCTCGGGGGCCTCGGACGGATCGCGAGATACAGGCCACCGGCCAGGCAGGCGAGACCGAAAAGGATCCAGAGCCGGCCGCCGATATCGGTGCCGAAAACGTCGAATGGCACCGCGAGCAAGGCCACCCACGCCGGCGCAAGAAACGGAAGAATGCCGTTGATGCCCGGCGTCACAAGGTGCCGGCCACCAGTGACCTCGGCCTGGTATCGCTCCTGGACATGTAGGTCGTACATCTGCGTCGGGTTCGTCACGATCATCTGGGCGCCCGTCGCGAAGGCCGGCCAGTCGGAGTTGATCACGTCGTCATTCGGCAGCAGCGGATAGATCACGAACGCGAGGCAGACGGCGAGGAGCGCAACCGAACCGCGCCATCGCCAGCGGGTACTCACTTAGTCTTCATAGGTCGATCGTCATGCCGTCGTGCGCCGCTCTCACCTCGCTGCCGATGCGCTGTGTCAGGTCCGCCGCGATCGCCTGGGGATCCGCGTCCCAGACCGCCATCCCGTAGTGCGTGAGGATGGCGAGCCTCGGCTTGGCCTCGCGGATGATGCGCTCCGCGTCATCGATGCAGAGGTGCGGGAGCTCCGGCCGGCAGTGCAGAAGGATCGAGTGGATCAGCATCACGTCGGCCTTGTGCTCCTGGGCGATGCCGTCGTAGTACGCGGAGTCTGTGATCCAGCCCAGCCTGTCGCCAAAACGAAAACCGTAAGTCTCCACCTGGTGCACATGGCGGCCGCTGGTCGTGAACGTCACGCCATTGACCGAGTAGGACGTTTTGGGAGCCAGGCGGACGATCTCGCGGGGAAATCGGCGCAAGTACTTGAGGACGACAGGATCCTCGTCGAGCGCGTCAGACGGACAGAACAGCATGCCCCGGTGCGAGAAGCCGCCGTCAGTCATCGCTTCGATCATCACGTTGACGTCGCCGGCGTGGTCGAGGTGTCGATGGCTGACCACGATCGCGTCGAGGGTGGTCAGGTCGATCTTGCGCTGCGCGTACTGCACCACGGCACCCGGCCCGGGGTCGAGGCTGATCCGCGTGCTGCCTTCTTCGATGAACAGCCCGCCGGACGCGGCGACCTGCTTCGCCACCATGAACCGCGCGCCGGCGGTGCCCATGAAAGTGAGCCTCATGTCTCGGCGACTTCAGATAAGGCCACCTCGGACTTCTCACCGAAGTAGCGGTCGTATAGCTCCGCCACCCGCTCCAGGGTGTCGATCTCCTCCACCGGCTTGTCGTCGCGGATGCGCACGATTCGTGGAAATCGCAGCGCATATCCGCTGAGGTGCCGGCCAGAGTGCTGGATCGAGTCGAACGCGACCTCCAGCACGATCTCGGGCCGCACCAACCTCACGTGTCCGTGGTCCTCGACGGTCATCTCCAGGAACCGCCTGGTGAACTCTGCGATCTCCGCGTCCGTCAGCCCGGTGTACGCCTTGCCGACATTGACCAACCGGCCCGTCTGCGTGTCTTTGACCGCGAACGTGTAATCGGAAAGCACGCCTTTGCGCTTGCCGTGGCCCCATTCGACCGCCGTCACGACGACGTCGAGTGTCGCGAGCGGCCGCTTCAATTTCAGCCAGGCCAGCCCGCGACGCCCGGGCGTGTACGGGCTCAGCGGGTCTTTGACCATCAGGCCCTCGTTGCCTCGCTCGCGGGTCTCCGCAAAGATGCGATCGAGGTGCTCGGGATCGGTCGCCTCCTCGAGCCTCGCGAGCAGGTAGGGATGCTCGAGCCCCAGGCCTTCCAGCAGCTCGCGCCGCGCCGTGAGCGGCTCGTCGAGCAGCGTGCGCCCGTCGAGCCACAGCAGGTCGAAGATCACGAGCACGACAGGGACATCGCGTCTAAGGTCGGCATCGACCTTCTTGCGGCCGAGGCGGCGCTGCAGCTCGAAGAACCGCAGCACGCGTCCATCCCGATGGGCCAGCACCTCCCCGTCGAAGAGGACGTCGTGTCCAATCGACGGCGCGCCCTCGGTCAGCTCGGGAAATGCCGCCGTGGTTTCTTTCAAGTCGCGCGAAAAAAGCTCGACGCGCGACGCCTGGCGGTGCATCTGGCAGCGGACGCCGTCGTACTTCTCCTCGGTCCATACCTTGCCCGTGGCCATGCGCTCGAACACCTCGCCTGGCGTCTCGACCGGGCTGGCGAGCATGAATCGAACTGGCTGGAAGAGCGTGACCGAGCTGGCCTCGAAATCTCCCCGCTTGCACCGCACCGCCGTCTCGCCGATATCGCCGGTGACGAGATGGACCCGTTTGACCTGCGTGATCGGTACGCCGAATGCCTCGGCGATCGCCGCCTCGACCAAGCCCTCGCTCAGGCCGATGCGCATCTCGCCGGAGACGATCTTGATGAAGAACCGTGCCGATTCGGGATCCATCCGCCGCACCATCGCTTCCAGTGGGGCCACCTTCGCGTTGCCTCGCGCGCTGCGAATTGCTTCTAGCGTCGCATCGACATCCTGCAGGCTGAACGGGGCCGGCTGCGTGCTGCCGTCCAGCGCTTCCGCGGCCCAATCTCCAAGGTCCGAGTGCTTGCGGAAAATCTCACCGAGCTCGGCCTCGTCGCGGCGGGAAACGGACGACACGACCTTGCTCAACGTCGACCAGCCGAGGCCGAGAGTCCGGCGCTGCGAGGGCGGAAAGGCGCGCCCGCTCATGTAGACGGCCGCCCGCCTCAGGTCGTCTTCGTCCAGCGTCCGGAAATACCCGCCCAGGATCCGCGTCTTCTCCAGCGTGGCCGAAGTGGCGCCAACGGCCGCGGCCGCGCGGGCGAAATCAAGCAAGGTGACCTATCGTAAGTCGGGATGCGGCGCTGCCCTTATCTCGAGGAACTGGTCAAGGACCAACACGCGATGCTCCGGGTCTACCGCTTCGACTGCCATGTCGATCACCGCTCGAAAAAGAAGTACGCGCTGAGGGACAGCCCGCCCATCTGCGTACAGAATTTCGAGGATTGCCCGTTATATCAGGCTGAAAAGGAGCGCGAAGACCGCACAATAACCCGCTACACCGACTGAATTCCGAACTTCTACCCGCCACACAAATGAACTGCGCAGTTTGCTCCGCCCCGGCTTTGCCCATCGATGAGGCATGCGTGTTCTGCCACGCGCCTCTGGTCGAGCGCGACGAGCCCCTGGAGCTGCTCGACTACCTGACCGAGCGCCTTCCCATCGCTCACGCCAAGCGCGGGCATCTGAATCGAGGGCCGATCACCGAGGTGGCCATCGACGTCGACGGGCGCAGCTTCCGGGCGCGAGTTAAGAACGAAGTGCTGGAGCTGGCCCCGCCGGTCGAGCTCGCGGCCTGGGTGGACTTGCTGCTCACCAAGCTCAGCGACGCCGCGGCCAAAGACCACGACCTCCGCCGCGCCGTGCTCCGTTCCGGCTGGGCCCTCCGGTAGAGGTCGGTCGTATCCCCGGTTAGTCCGGGCTAACCGACCCGGTCGGCCCTACCAAACCTCGGATAGTCCGGACTATCAGAGGACATCGCCGCTCCGGCTAGAGCGCCAGGGCCAGCTGCTCGTTGGCCTCCAGCGCCCAGGCCCGGATGCCTTTCCGGCGCAAGAATCGAGCGAAATCCTCGGTGTAGCCGTGCACGGTGTAGACCTGGTCCGCGCCTGATCGCTCGACGACTTCAATGAGCTCGTCGAAGTCGCAGTGGTCGGAGAGGTCGAACGTGGCGTCGGCGCCGAAGAGGCGGGCGAACTCCGCGTCTTTCGCCCAACCGGAGACGAGCGCGGTCCGGTACCGGCCGAGGCGGCGGATCTCGTCCTTGCCGACTGGAGGCGCAATCAGCACGCGGCCGGCAATTGGATCGCCGTTGAACTCAACCCATCCTGGCAGCGGCCGGCCGGCCGCCG
>VBGV01000062.1 GCA_005880755.1 Chloroflexota bacterium | reverse complement strand
GTCTGAATCGAGAATGATCCGTATTCGGCCGGCGAAGCCGCGTCGTTCGGCTTCGATGATGTGGCCGACGATCGCATTCACGCACCACTCTGACGGAGCCGGCCGCCACGAAGCTACCTCAGGCGGAATGCCTCGAAGAAGGTTCGCAAACGCGTGGCCCGAGGTCTCGAGTAGGTCGGCTACCTCGCCCGGAGTCACGACCCCGAGACGAGGAGCGTGACTGGGTTCTCGATGAGGCGCTTGAGCTCGGCCATGAACTGGGCCGCGGTGGCGCCGTAGAAGACGCGGTGGTCGACGGACAGCGTCATGCGCATCACCTTGCCGGGCACGATCCTGCCGTCCTCCACGACCGGGACGTCCTTGATCGCGCCGACCGCCAGGATCGCCGCCTCGGGCGGGTTGATGATCGCGGTGAACTCGTCGACGCCGAACATTCCGAGGTTCGAGATGGAGAAGGTCGCGCCGGTGAGGTCGCTCCTTGATGTCCGCGTCGTGCACGACCGGCACGAGCAGGCCCATGCCCTGGCTCGGCGCTACCGCCAGCCCGATGTTGACCGCACGCTTGCGCTGGAACTTGCCGTCGACCCACGAGCTGTTGACTTCCGGGAACTTGCGCAATGCGAGCGCGCAAGCGCGGACGAGAAAGTCCGTCATCGTCACCTTCTCTGCGCCAGGCACCGAGTCCTTCAGCTGCTGGCGAAGGCTGACCGCCAGGTCGACACGCGCTTCGACCGTGACCTGGAACTCGGGCACCGTCGATTTGGATTCGGCCATCCGGCGCGCGATGGTCGCCTGCATGCGGGTTGGTTCCACGACCTCCACGTCGGGCCCCGCCGCCCTTTCCGTGGTCGGCATGGGTCGCCGCCGGTCTGATTTCGGCCGCGAACCGCCGGCGGCGATCACGTCCTCTTTGACGATGCGGCCTTCCGGTCCGCTGCCCTTCAGCGAGGCCAGGTCGACGCCCATCTCCTCGGCCAGCCGGCGCGCCAGGGGGGAGGCCTTGATCTCGCGGCCGTCCTGCTGGCCGTCCTGGGTTTGTTGCCTGGCCGGTGCCGCCTTTTCCTTTGGCGCCTCGCGTGGTGGCGCCGGTTTCTGCGCGGGGGCAGGCTCCGCCGCCACCGTGGTCGGGGTTTCGGGTTCCTTGGGTTTTGCCTTCGGTGCAGGGGCCTCTGCACCGGCCTCGCCGATGCGCGCGATGGGGGCGCCGATCTTGGCCGGCACACCCTGGTCGACAAGGATCTGGAGGACGCCGTCGGCTTCCGCCTCGAGGTCGAACGTCGCCTTGTCCGACTCGACCTCGGCCAGCACCTCGCCGGTCTTCACCTCGTCGCCGCTCTTCTTCTTCCACTCGACGATCGTGCCCTCCTCCATCGTGTCGGAGAGCTTCGGCATATTTATGTCAGGCATCAGGCAAACCCGCCATTCCGCACTTCTGGCGTCAGAGGCGCGCTTCGCGGCCACAAATTCCGCACTTTTGGCGCCAAAGGTGCGGAACGCAGCTTAGGCATTGGGGTTCCTGCCGACAGTCACGCGGACCAGGCGCTTGATGTCCTCGCTGGTCGGGATCGAGGCCCTTTCGAGCTGCTGGTTGTAGGGCATCGGCACCTGCGCCCCTCCGAGCCGGCGGATCGGCGCGTCCAGGTAATCGAAGCAACGCTCCTGCACGCCGGCCGCGACCTCGGCCGTCACTCCGTACGTCGACCAGCCTTCCTCGACGACGACGCAGCGGCTCGTCTTGCGCACCGAGTCGACGATGGGCTCCCAGTCGATGGGTCGGATCGAGCGCAGGTCGATGACCTCGGCGTCGATGTCCTCCTCCTCGAGCTGCTTGGCTGCCTCGTTGGCGAGCACGGCCATCCTGGACACGCCGACGATGGTCACATCGGAACCGTTGCGTCGCACCGCCGCCTTGCCCAGCGGCGTGGTGTAATCGCCGGCCGGGACCTCGCCCTTCACGTTGTACAGGCTCATCGATTCGAGGAACATGACCGGGTTGTCGGAGCGGATCGCCGACTTCAACATGCCCTTCGCGTCCGCGGGCGTCGTCGGGGCGACGACAAGCAGGCCGGGGATGAGCCCGTACAGCACCTCGAAGCTGTGCGAATGCTGCGCCGAGAGCTGGTGTCCCGCGCCGCCTGGCATGCGGATCACCATCGGCACCTTGACCTCGCCGCCGAACATGTAGCGGATCTTGGCCGCGTTGTTCACGATCTGGTCGTAGGCGATGAGCGAGAAGTTGATGGTCATCATCTCGACCACCGGCCGCAGGCCCAGCATCGCGGCGCCGATCGCCGTGCCCACGATCGCCTCTTCAGCGATCGGCGCGTCGACCACGCGCTGAGGCCCGTATTTGTCAAGCAGTCCGTCGGTGACGCGATACGCGCCACCGAACTTACCGATGTCCTCGCCGATCAAGAAGATCGAATCGTCGCGCTCCATTTCCTCGTTCAGCGCCTCGCGAAGCGCGACACGGTAGAGCTTTTCCTCTGCGGCGGGGGCCTTGGCCGGCTGTGCGGTTGCCGCCATCAGACCCTGTCCGCCCGCAGCTCCGGCCGGTCGGCCCACTCCCCCGCATACGTGTACTTGTAGAGGTCGTCCGGGTTGGGGTCGGGGCTCTGGTCGGCGTATTCGATGATGTCGCGGACCTCGGCGTCGATCTCCTGGCGGACACTCTTGAAGTACTCCTCGTCCGCGAGCCCGCTCTTCTCCAGCTCGTGCTCAAAGGCGACGATCGGGTCCGCCTTCCGATACTTCTCCTTATCCTCCGCCGAGCGGTACTTGTCGGGGTCGACCACCGAGTGGCCCCGGAAGCGGTAGCAGAGCGACTCGATGAAGCGAGGCACCGAGTCGTGACGGGTCTTCTCGACGATCTCGCTGGTTCGCAGCATGACCTCGCGCAGGTTCATCCCGTCGATCTGGATCGACTCCATGTCGTAGGCGCATGCCTTCTTGTAGATGTCGGCGACGGCGGAGGCTTTCTCGACGGGCGTACCCATGCCGTACCGGTTGTTGACGCAGAACCAGACCACAGGGAGGTCGAAGACCTTGGCCATGTTGAGCGACTCGTGAAAGGCCCCGATGTTGGTGGCGCCGTCGCCGAACATGCAGAAGATCACGTCCGGCTGCTTGCGGTACTTGACCGCCCAGGCGCCTCCGACCGCGAGCGGCAGGTGCCCGCCCACGATGCCGTAGCCGCCCATGAAGCGGCGGCTGTAATCGACGAGGTGCATCGAGCCGCCGCGCCCATGCGACGTGCCGGTCTCCTTGCCGAACAGCTCCGCCATCACAGCCTTCGGGTCCACGCCGCGCGCGATGGCGTGGCCGTGCTCGCGGTAGCTCGTGAAGATCCAGTCGTTGGCCTGCAGGGCGAGGATGCCGCCGACGACGGTTGCCTCCTCGCCGATGTTGAGGTGACAGTAGCCGCCGATCTTCGCCTTGGTGTACTGCTCCTGCGCGCGCTCTTCGAAGCGGCGGATCAGCTGCATCTGGCGATGCAGGCCGAGCAGGAACTCGCGATTGCCCTTGGTCAGCTCGAGCGCCTTCGGATCGATCGCGCTGCGAGCGGGGGGTGGGGAGGAGGACCTGACGGGGGCGACCATGTTCTTCTCCCGATTTTGCAGGTTTTTCACCTCCCCACTCGCTGGGGAGGTGGCGCCGAGGGCGCCGGTGGGGGCGTTCGACTTTCTATTAGCGATGTGAATCGCCCGACCCTGGGCCGCCAGCGCGGCCTCCATCAGAGATTCGGGAAGCGTCGGATGCGCGTGGATCGTGAGGTCGATCTGCTCGAGTGTCAGGCCGTTCTGGATGGCAAGCGTCGCCTCGGCGATCAGGTCCGTCGCTCGCGGTCCGATGATGTGCGCGCCCAGCAGCTTGCCCGACTCGGCGTCGGCGATCACCTTGACGAATCCTTCGGTCTGGCCAAGCGTCAGGGCGCGTCCCGCCGCCGCGAAAGGAAACTTGCCGACCTTCACGGAGATGCCTTTTTCCTTCGCCTCTTTTTCGCCGAGGCCGACGTGGGCGATCTCCGGGTCCGTGTACACGCAGTTCGGCGCCGCGTGATAGTCGGGGACGCGGTCGCCGTGTCCGGCGATGTTCTCGACCGCGCACACGCCTTCGTAGGAGGCGACGTGGGCGAGCATGATCCCGCCGATCACGTCGCCGATCGCCCACACGCCATCCGCGCTCGTGCGCAAGTTGTCATCGACCACGACCCGGCCGCGGTCCAGCTTGACGCCGGCCTTTTCCGCGTCGAGCCCCTGCGTGTAGGGAGTGCGGCCGACCGCAAGCAAGACCTGGTCCGCGTCGACCGCGCCGCCCTCGCCGCCGGTCGAGAAGCGCACCTGCAGAGCGCCGTTGCGCTTGACGACCTCGGAGACCTTGCTGTCGGTGTGGATCTCGCCACCGACTTTGCTCAGGTGCTTGGAGTAGAGCGCGACCAGGTCGGCGTCGACCATGGCGAGCACCTGGGGCAGCATCTCGAGCACCGTCACCTTGCTGCCGAGGGCGGCGAACATCGCCGCGAACTCCATGCCCACCACGCCGCCGCCGATCACCGCCAGGCGGCGAGGCACCTCCTTCAATTCGAGGATCTGGTCGGAGTCGATCGTGAGCTCAGCGCCTGGCAGCGGGATCCTGGCCACGGCTGACCCGGTCGCGATCACGATGTCCTTGGCCTGCAGCCGCTCCCCGGCAACCTCGACCAGGCCTTTGCCCGCCAGGCGGGCGCTGCCCGTGTAGGAAGTCACCCCGCCGGCTTTGAGGAGGCCCTCGACGCCCTTTACGAGCTGGTCGACGACGGAGCCCTTTCGCTTCTGGGCGGCGGACCAGTCGAAGCCGACGTTGTCGGCGACCAGGCCGAACGCCGCACCCTCGCGGGCCATCGTGTACAGCTCGGAGGACTGGAGCAGAGCCTTGGTCGGGATGCAGCCCCGGACCAGGCATGTGCCGCCCATCCGGTCCTTCTCCACGATGGCGGTCCTGGCGCCGAGCTGGGCGGCGCGCAAAGCGGCGACGTAGCCCCCAGGGCCGCCGCCGATCACGACTACGTCAAAGCTCCCCGCCATAGCTCCTACCTATACGTCCTATCGACAGAAATTATGCCTAGCGGTTCGGCTTCTCCGCCGGCTGGACGCCGTTCGGACTGTACCGGTTGACGATCGGCATCCGCCGGTCGCGACCGAACGCGCGGGGCGTGATCTTCACGCCCGGCGGGGCCTGGCGGCGCTTGTACTCGCTGCGGTCGACCAGCTGGATCACGCGGGCCACCGTCTCCGGCTTGTTGCCGGCGGCGACGAGCTCTTCGGGACTCAGGTCGTCTTCGATGTAGCCGCGGAGGATCGGGTCGAGCTCGGCGTAGGGCGGCAGGCTGTCGACGTCCTTCTGGCCAGGCTTCAGCTCGGCTGATGGCGGCTTGGTGATCACCCGTTCCGGAATCGCCGCGCCGAGCGAGTTGCGATAACGGCAGAGCTCGTAGACGGCCGTCTTGGTGATGTCCTTCAGCACCGCGTAACCGCCGGCGATGTCTCCGTACAACGTGCCGTAACCAGTCGCCAGCTCGGATTTGTTGCCGGTGCTCAGCACGATGTAGCCGAACTTGTTGGAAAGGGCATGAAGGATGGTCGAGCGGATCCGCGGCTGCAGGTTTTCCTCCGCGACGCCCGGCGTGGTGCCCTTGAAGACCGGACCGAGGATCTCTTCGAATCCCTTGTGCGGCGGCTCGATCGAGAAGTCCATCAGCTGCATGCCGAGGTTCTCGGCCACCAGTTCCGCGTCCTCGAGACTTTCGGTCGACGTGTGACGCGAGGGCATGCGGACGCCGATCACGTTCCGCGCGCCCAACGCGTCACACGCGATGGCGGCGGTCAAGGCCGAGTCGACGCCGCCAGACATACCGATGACCACCTTCTCGAAACCCTGCTTGCGCATGTAGTCGTGCGTGGCCAGCACGACCGCCGTGTAGATCTCCGCCGCGCCTTCCAGCGGTTGGGCCACGCGCGGGGTGATCGCGGGCTTGGTGAGGGTGCGGTCGGCGCCGCCCACACCAATCTCGGTGACCTCGAGCTCCAGGCGCTCCGCTCCCTCGGCTTCGTGGCGGATCTTTTCCAGCGGACGGTGGACGGGCGTGCCGGTGTCGATATCGCACAGGAGCAGCTCCGGCTCGAACGACGCCGCCCGCGCCAGAAGGCGCCCATGCGGGTCGAACACCACGCTGTTGCCGTCAAAGACGAGCTCGTCCTGGCCGCCGACGGTGTTGACCCAGGCGACATACGCGCCGTAGTCCGCCGCCCGTCCGCCGACCATCGCCTCGCGCGGCGCGCGCTTGCCGTAGTGGTAGGGCGAGCCGTTGATGTTGATGAGGACCTGCGCGCCGTGGTGTGCCTCCCATGCCATAGGACCGGCGGGGAACCAGCAGTCTTCACAGACCGAGAGCCCGACCCGGGCTCCGCCGATCTCGATGATCGGGCTGCGGTGTCCCGGCTCGAAATAGCGCTTCTCGTCGAAGACCCCGTAGTTGGGCAGGAAGACCTTGTGATAGACCGCCTTGACCTCGCCGTCCTGAAGGAATGCGGCGGCGTTGAAGAGGTCCCCATCCTCGTCGACGAAGCCGACTACCACGGCGATGCCTTTCGCGGCCTGCGCGATGAGGTTCAGCTGGGCGAGGTTGTCGCGCACGAACGCGGGCTTGAGGA
This sequence comes from Chloroflexota bacterium, assembly GCA_005880755.1. Lineage (GTDB taxonomy): Bacteria > Chloroflexota > Dormibacteria > Dormibacterales > Dormibacteraceae > 40CM-4-65-16. The sequence continues at coordinate 10,178 of VBGV01000062.1, read as the reverse complement.
CGAGGTCCTCCGGCGGGTAACCGGTGATCGCGAGCTCGGGGAAGCAAACGATATCGGCGCCGGCGTCGCGCGCCTTTTCCATCCAGCCGACGATCAGCTGCGAATTCCCGGCCAGGTCGCCCACCGTCGGGTTGACCTGCGCGAGCGCAATCCTCACAAGTCAATTTTGACGGGCCGGCGCAACCCGCCTCGGCACCCTGACAGGATCGCGTGCAATGGGCGAGAATAAATACTGCCAGGCATGAGGCCCGTCCTCTTTGAGGTCTTCGGCGTCAAGGTCTACTCCCACCCCTTTTTCCTTGCGCTCGGCATCGTGGTGCTGCTTGCGTGGGTGGCATATGAGGCCCGGCGACGGAAATGGCCGCTCCAGGAAGTCGTTCCGATTGGTCTCGCCGGATTTGTCGGAGCCATGGTTGGGGCGCGGCTCTCGATCCTCTTTTTCAATGGACCGTCGACGGCCCCGATCGTGCTCGACTTCTACAAGCTGTTCGATCCTCGGATCGGCCCCGGCTCGATCCTGGGAGCGATCGCCGGCGCATACATCGCGGGCTATGTGGCCAGCCGCGTAATCGGCAAGGAGGGCTGCGCGTGCGACGCGTTCGCGCCGGCGATGGCCCTGGGCATGGCAGTCGGGCGAATCGGAGATTTTCTCTCCGGTGAGGACGGCCTCGGCAAACCGACTTCGGTCCCGTGGGGCGTCCAGCCTGTTGCGGGGTCGGATTACTTGGTGCATCCCGCGCCGCTATACGACGCTGGATTCAACCTGCTGTGGTTTGTGGTGCTGCTCGCGTTGCGCGACAACCCCCATTTCCAGGACGGAAGGTTGCTGAAATTCGGCGTCGCGGGGTACGCCGTGGTTCGGTTTTTCATCGAGTTCGTGCGCAACAACGAAGTCATCGCGTGGGGGCTGACAGGGCAGCAGTTCTTCTGCCTCGCGCTCCTGGCACTCGTCGCCGCATACTTCGTGCGGGCGCAGCGTCGCAGGCCGGCAACGCAAGTTGTCTGAGGATCGGCCGCCCGATACCACACCGCCGCCGCATGAAGGACCTGGGCCCAATGCGGACGATTTCGACCCCAAACAACACGTCTGGGATGGGCAGTTGTGGTGGACAGCGGATCGTCAGTACTGGTGGGACGGCTCCAGCTGGCAGTCGGTGGACAATCCTTATTCGGCACCGGATTTTGTCGGGCCTTTATCCAAGCGTGGTCGACCCCCGGGCTGGTGGCGTGATTTCTGGCTTGGTTTCGTGGGCGTCATCGCCGGCAACATCGCTCTTGTCATCCTGATCGGCGCTTTGGGCGGTGCCGTCTATGGCCAGGCAGGTTCACTTCTTGCCCTGATGCCATGGGTGCTCAACTTCGGGGCCCTGGTCCTTTTCGCCATCATCCGGCCTCCAGTCGCCCTCGGCATGTTGCTCGCATACGGGATTGCTCTCGGTCTTGCCCTGCTGGCCGGGATCTTCATTGCGATCATTTGCTTCGGTGGCCGCGGCGGGGTGCCCTGACGTGGCGGCTCGCGTCGACCGGCCCGACATCTTCTGGGAGCTTACCCGCAGCTTGTGCCCGGAATGCAAGCGGGTCATCGACGCCCAGATCCTGTTCCGCGAGAACCGCGTGATCATGCGCAAACGCTGTCCGAGCCACGGCTGGTTCGAGGCGCTGGTGTTCGGCGACGCCAAGCTTTACGCGGCAATCGCGCCGTTCAACAAGCCTGGAACTCTGCCGCTGCAGTTCCAGACCGAGGTCAGGGACGGATGTCCGCACGACTGCGGCCTCTGCCCCGAGCACAAGCAGCACGCATGCCTCGGATTGATCGAGATCAACTCGGCGTGCAACCTCGACTGCCCGTTGTGCTTTGCCAATTCGGGCACGCACCTGGCGCGCGATGGCTTCGAGCTCGACCACGGCCAGGTGGGATTCATGCTCGACAGCTTCGTCGCGGCGGAGGGCACGCCCGAGGTCGTGCAGCTCTCCGGCGGCGAGCCGACCCTGCATCCTCTGCTCCTCGACTTCGTGGCAATGGCCCAGGACCGCGGGATCCGGCACGTGATGATCAACAGCAACGGGTTGAGGCTGGCGCACGACGACCGCCTTTTGTCCCGCCTCGCCGATCTGAAACCCACCGTTTACCTACAGTTCGACGGGTTCGACCCGGGAACCAATCTTTTGTTGCGCGGCCGGCAAGACCTGGTCGAGACCAAGCTCAAGACCCTTGACAGGCTGGCCGAGGCGGATGTGCGCGCGGTCCTCGTCGCGGCCATCGAACGAGGCGTGAACGACCATGAGATAGGCGCGATCGTCGACTTCGGGCTGCGCCATCCCGCAGTCTTCGGGGTCAATTTCCAACCTGCATTCCGGGCTCAGCGCCACCTTGCCATGGATCCGATGAACCGGATGACCATCCCCGACGTGCTCAAGTCATTGGAGCTGCAAACCGCGGGGCGCTTCCGGATGGATGACTTCGTGCCCGTGCCGTGCTGCATGCCAACCTGCAACTTCGTCACGTATGCGCTCCTTAGCGGTGATGAGGTCACGCCGATCACGCGTCTGGTCGACGTCGAGGGTCACCTCGATTACTTGAAGAACCGGACTCTCGCGACGTTCGACCAGGAGATCCTGGCGACCCTCGAACGCTTGTGGAGCTCATCGGCGCCGGTCGGTTCCGACGTTTCGGCCGGCGACGTGCACCGCGCCGTTAATGGCGCGGCCTCGCGGTGTCCCGCCTGCCACGTTGGACTTCCGCTGTCGAGCCACGGTTCGACCGACCTGGCACGTCACGTTTTCATGGTGAACACACGCGACTTCATGGATCCGTGGACCTTCAACGTCAAGAACGTGATGAAGTGCTGCGTCGAGTTCATCATCCCGGACGGGCGCCTGATTCCTTTTTGCGCGTACAACTCGGTCGGCTATCGGGAGCAGGTGACCGCCCAGTTGAATAGGGTTGCGCGCACCCCTTAACCGCGACGACTGTTGCAAAAGGGGCCTATCCGAGCTGCCCGAAAGGCCCCAAACTGCGCACTCGTCGATCGCGGCGGCGGGCTGGTCGTCTATGGGTCACGGCTACGATTTCTGCACGTGAGCTACTTCGAGCGCCTCCGCACGCTTTCCCGCGAGCGCCAAACCCTCCTGTGCGTGGGCCTCGATCCCGACCCTGAACGCATCGAGGGCGGTGCGGCCGGCGCCCTGCGCCACTGCCGCGAGGTGGTTCGGCAGACCGAGGAGCATGTGTGCTGCTTCAAGCCCAACAGCGCTTTCTGGGAACAGTACGGACCTGACGGTTGGGCGGCGTTGATGGAGCTGCGCGACGAGGCGCCAAACACACCATTCCTGTTCGACGCCAAGCGCGGTGACATGGACAACACGATGCGGGCGTACGCGAAAGCGGTCTTCGGCACGCTCGCCATGGATGCTGCGACGGTGAATCCCTACCTCGGCTCGGACTCGCTGCGCGAGTTCACCCGATACGAGGACCGCGGCGTGTACGTGCTGTGCCGCACCTCGAATCCTGGAGCGAAGGATCTGCAGCACCTCGAGGCGGGCGGCGAGCCCGTCTATCAGCATGTCGCGGCGCTGGCCGAGCGATTGAACGCGAGCGGGAACGTCGGGCTGGTCGTTGGTGCGACCGCCCCGACCGAGGTCGCTGACGTCCGCCGTGTCTCGCAACTTCCGTTTCTACTTCCCGGAGTCGGGGCGCAAGGCGGGGACGTCGAGGCCGCGGTGCGCGCGGCCTGGAACGGAGACCCGGCGTCGTGCCTGATCTCGGCCAGCCGCAGCGTGATCTACGCATCGAGCCCGGCGCGCGAGACCGCCGCACTGAAGGCGCAGATCAACGCGGTGATCGGCGTGCGCCGTTGAGCGAGGGACGGCATACCGCACGCCTGGTCCTGCAGGGCCACATCATCGACTCGATGATGCTGCCGCAGGTGATGGACCTGATCATGGACCTGGGTGGCAACTTCACGGTCGAGGAGCTGAGGGTCGGTCAGCACAAAACCGATCCGTCGATCTGCCGGATGGAGGTCTATGCCGAAACGGCGGAGCTGCTCGACCGGATCGTGCAGCGTGCTCGCGCCCTCGGCGCGACGGCCGAGCACGAGCAGCCCGTGCGCGTGGACAAGGTGGCGCACGAGGGAGTGTTTCCCGAAGGCTTTTACTCGACGAGCAACCTGCCCACGGAGGTGCTCGTCGACAGTCGCTGGATACCGGTTGAGAACATCGAGATGGACGCCGCGATCGCGGTCGACCGCAAGGCAGGTCGCGCGTGGTGCATCGTCTTCCAGGACGCGAAACCAGGGATGGAGGTGGTGATCGGCCATCAGGGCGTGCGCGTCACCCCTCTCGAGCGCTCCAGGCAGACCGAGATCTTCAGTTTCATGGGCAGCGAGGTCTCGGCCGAGAAACCGAAGAAGGTTCTCATCGCCGGCATCGCGCATGAGATGCGCCACGTACGAGAGGCGGGCGGGCGCATCCTGGTCGTGGCCGGACCCGCCGTGGTCCACACCGGAGCGGGCGTCTACCTCTCGCGCTTGATCGAGCTCGGTTTCGTCCAGGTGCTCTTCGCCGGCAACGCGCTCGCCGTCCATGACGTCGAGTCGGCGCTGTTCGGCACGGCTCTGGGGGTGAACATCGAAAGCGGGCTGGCCATCGAACACGGGCACGAGCACCACATGCGCGCCATCAACCGCGTCCGCTCGGCCGGCGGCCTGCGGCAAATGGTCGAGCGCGGCGAGCTGCGCTCGGGTGTGATGAAGTCCGCGATCGAGCACGACGTCGAGATCGTGCTGGCGGGGTCGGTCCGCGATGACGGTCCGCTTCCGGACGTGATCACGGAGATGGTCGAAGCGCAGCGACAGATGCGAATCGCGCTGCGGGGAGTGCGCATCGCGCTGATGCTTTCGACCATGCTGCACTCCATCGCCACGGGCAACATGCTGCCCGCCGGCGTGCGCACCGTATGTGTCGACATCAACCCGGCTGTCGTGACCAAGCTTGCCGACCGCGGCAGCTGGCAGTCGATCGGTCTGGTCACCGACGTCGAATCGTTCTTGCGCGAACTGGCCCTGGTCATGGAAACTGGGCGCCATGGGTAAAGGACGCGACAAGCAGGGCCGTGAGGCAAAGAAGAAAAAGAAAGCCAAGCTGCCAGGCGCCGCGGTGCCGTCAAACGTCCAGTTCCGGCACCACTCCGTGGTGGTGAACCAGCCCGAGACGCCGCCCCGGTCGACCGAGTAAGCCGCCCCGGCATCTTCGCCGCGATCGGCCTTCTGGGCGGCCTGCTCGGAGGTCTCTTGGGTGTGGGCGGCGGCTTCGTGCTCGTCCCGCTGCAGGTGCTGTGGGCCGGTGTCCCACAGCGGTTCGCCAACGCGAACTCGCTCGTGGCGATCATCCCAATCGCCATCGCGGCGCTGCCCATCTACTACTTCCGCAAGGGCTCGCCGCAGGTCGACCTGCACGCGGCGCTCTTCCTCGTCCTCGGCAGTGTGGTTGGCGCCTACCTGGGCGCGAGGGTGCTCAGCCGGATCCCGGACCGCGAGCTGAAGATCGCGGTGGCGGTGGTCCTCGGCGTCGTGGGGGTCAAGGAGCTGGTGCTTCCGTGAGCTGGGGCGACGTGCTGCTGATCGCGGGTGGGCTCGGCGCGGGGTTCCTGAGCGGGACGATCGGCATCGGCGGGGGCCTCCTCTTCGTGCCCACGATGACGATCGGCTTCCGGCTGTCGCAGGCGGTCGCCCAGGGCACGTCGCTGGTCGCCATCGTGCCGACCGCGATCGTGGGCGGCTTCACCCACCTGCGCGAGGGCAACGTGCTCATCCGGCCGGCCCTCTGGATGGGCGGTGGGGGGGTGGTGGGGGCCGTGATCGGGGCGCTGGTGGCCGTGGAGGTGCCCGGCCCGATCCTGGCCCGCGTGTGGGGGGCGTTCCTCGTCGCCAGCGCCTACCGGCTGGGGATCCAGGCGATCAGACCCTCCTCCCCAACGCGTTAAGGCAATTGACACGCTGACGCGCCGCGGCGTAGCGTCTGCGTCCGGAAACGGTACGTACGAGTACTGATGCGTTAATACACCAGGAGCGCGAGGACAAACATGATTTCGTTCGAGCTGAGCGACGAGCAGAAGGAGATCCGGGACTGGGTCCACGGCTTCGCGGAGAAGGAAATCCGCCCGGTGGCCCACGAGTACGACGAGAAGGAAGAGTTTCCCTGGCCGATCGTCAAGAAGGCGGCTGAGGTGGGGCTCTACGGGACCGAGTTCCTGCAGCAGACGTACGGCGATGGCACGGGCATCATGCCCGCACTCGTCGCCGAGGAGCTGACCTGGGGCTGCGCGGGCATCGCGCTGGCCATCCAGGGCACGGGCCTGCCGGTGGCGGCGATCTTCTCCCAGGGCACGCCGGACCAGATCTCGACGTGGATCCCGGCCTGCTTCGGGACTCCTGAGAAGCCTGCCCTGGGCGCCTTCGCGGTGACCGAGCCCGACGCCGGCTCCGACGTCTCGTCAATGAAGACACGCGCCATCCGCAAGAACGGCAGCTGGGTCATCAACGGGCAGAAGGTTTTCATCACCAACGGCGGCATCGCCGACGTCCACGTCGTCGTGGCGGCGGTGGAACCCGAGCTGGGGACCCGCGGGCAGGCAAGCTTTGTAGTGCCGCCCGGCACCAAAGGCCTGCGCATGGGCAAGAAGGAAAAGAAGATGGGCATCCGCGCCTCGCACACCGCCGAGGTGCTGCTCGAGGACTGCACGGTCCCGCTCGAGAACGTGCTCGGCGGCGTGGAGAAGCTGGAGGCCCGGTTGAAGCGCGCCAAGGAAGGCACCCACCAGCGTTCGTCGGTGGCTTTGAAGACGTTCGAGCTATCGCGGCCGATCGTCGGCGCCCAGGCGCTGGGCATCGCGCGCGCCGCGTTTGAGTTCGCCCTTGACTACGCCAAGCAGCGCAAGCAGTTCGGGCGCACGCTGATCGAGAACGAGGCGATCGCTTTCATGCTCGCGGACATGGCGACCGAGATCGAGGCCACGCGGGCCTTGATCTGGCGGGCGCTGTGGGAGGGCCGCAATGGCGGCGAGTTCACCAAGGCGGAGGGCTCGATGGCCAAGCTGAAGGCCGGCGAGGTGGCGGTCAAGGTCACCGAGCAGGCGATCCAGATCTGCGGCGGCTACGGCTACATCCGCGACTTCCCGGTCGAGAAATGGCACCGCGACGCCAAGATCTACACCCTCTTCGAAGGCACCAGCGAGATCCAGCGCCTGGTCATCTCGCGGGCGCTGGCAGCCGGGTAGGTCGATGGCGGTCCCTTCGGCCCAGCTGCGGCGGGACGCGAGGGTCGAGCGGCGCCGCCTGCGGATCGTGGAGGCCGCGCTGGCCTTGTTCGCCGGCCACGGGTACACGGTGACGTCGGTCGACGACATCGTGACCCGAGCCCGGGTCTCCAAGTCCGCGTTCTACGAATTCTTCGAGTCGAAGGAACACTGCTTTCGGGAGCTGCTGGCCGAAGAGGGCGGCGCGCTGATCCACGACGTGTTGACCAGCGCGGCGACCGGGCACGACCATCACGAGCGGTTGCGGCTCGGCATCACCCGTTTTGTGCGGTCGTGCTTCGAGCGGTCCGACGTGGCGCGGTTGTTGATCGTCGAATCGGTCGGGTTGAGCGATGACGTGGAGGCGCTGCGCCACGAGCTGCAGGCCAGGTTCGCCGACGCCGTCGCGGAAGAGGTGCGCCACGCGATGACCCACGACGCCTTTTACGAGGACAAGGACCCGGCGGTGTTCGGGCGGGCGGTGGTGGGGGCGGTGAGCGACGCCGTCGGCTACTTCCTGACCCACCCGGGCGTCGATGCCGACTCGCTGGCCGCGAGCCTGTGCGTCATCTTCGCCCCCTAGAGCCGCAGGAGCTTCAGGGCCAGCAATACCACCGCGACCGCGATCAGGGCCACGCCCGCGGCTTGCTCTGATCTCTCGCGGATCTCTTCACCAAGGCGGCCGCCAAACCTGAGCCCGACCTGGGCCGCTATGAACGCTTGGACCGCGATCCAGATCACGGTCAGGGCGATGGGCAGGCCCAGGAGGCCGGCGCTCAGCCCCACTGTCAGCTCGTCGACGCTGATGCTGAGGCCGAGGTCGAGGATGGCCAGGCCGCGGGCGTGGGCCAGCAGCCGGAGCCGTTTCTGTTCGCCTGCCTCGTCCTGGCTGGGCCGCAGGAGCAGGAAGCCGGCGATGAACAGGAACAGGATTCCTCCATAGCCTGCCCAGGCGCCGATCAGGTTGCCGGCGACCCGCCCGATCAGGATGCCGGCGATCGGCATCCCGGCCTCGAAGACGGTGAAGACGAGCGTCACACGCAGCCTGTGGCTTGGCTCCAGACCAGCCACACCCAGGGCGGCGGCGAGGGCGAAGGTGTCGAGGGCGAGGGGGAGGAGGAGCCCGGCCGTCAGCGGGAGCTGTCCCACGGCCGCGAGCTTAACAGGCGTCGGGTTGCGGTTCGAACGCCCGTTCGTGTACCATTACTGCGAACATGCGTACGCTGGCGACCCAGGTCAAGCTGCGGCGGCTCGTTCGGGCTTTCTCCGAAGCCCAGGTCCGACTTGCCTCCGAGCCGCTGGCACGCGGCCTGGCCGGATCACTGATCGACAGGCTCCAGGAGCTGTCAGGCGAGCTGCGCGAGTCCTGGCGCCGGGAGAGCCTGACACGGCCCCTGGAGCCGGCCCTGGACCGTTACGTCAAGGAATCGCTGCGGTGGGTCGACCTGGCGATCGCCGGGCTGCGCCAGGCCGGGGCCGACCTCGAGCTGCTGCGGGCCGACTTCGAGGGCGCGGCGCTGCCGCTGGAAATCTTCCTGCGCGGCCTGGACGCCGAACCGGCGCTGCAGCGCTCCGCCTAAAGCCCCGGATGGCCTTTCCGAACATACCGTCGTATCCAGCGAGGCGTAATCCAGTGCGTCCAAAGGCTCCATTGGCGCCAACGAGGCGGAATCGCCCGCAGGTATGCTTTCCTTAGCGGTCATTATCAATACCATAGGGGTGAACGTGGTCGAGGCTACTGGAGTCCCTTCCCCAGTGTTTTTTCCAACTGGCGGAGCGTTATCCGGCCTTCAGCGGTGACACGGTCATCGACGAGAAGGACCGGCACGCGCCAGTCGTAGAGGTCGTGCAGGCGATCGTCGGCGTCGACGTCGGCCAGCTCGGGATCGTGACCCAGCGAGCGGAGGAGCCTCAGCGCTTCGTCGCACAGGTGGCAGCCCTGGCGGGTGACCAGGACCAGCCTCACGCCTCCACCGCGATTGACGACTGTGCGGTTTGGGGCCTTTCGGACTGCCGGGATAGGCCCCTTTGGCACCAGTCGTCGCCTTCAGCGCCCCCAGGGGACGCGAAGCCCGAGAAGAATGGCCGCCTAGGACGGCAGCCGGAGGCTCTGCCCCACCTGGATCCCCGGCCCCTGCAGGCCATTCGCCTGCTCGATGTCATCGACACGGACCCGCACATCATCCGCCGGATAGCGTGCCGACGCGATCGACCAGAGCGTGTCCCCCGGCTGCACGACCACCGTCGTGTAGTGCGCCTCCCCGCTCCCCCGCGCTCCCAGCGCGAACGCGACGCTCAACGCCAGCACGGCGGCGACCGCCGCCAGCAGTCGCCGCCACGAGCTGGTTGTGCCGCCGGCTCGGTTTGCCCGCCAAGGTTTGACTCCGATGCCGGCGGCGTACATATGTTTGGAAGCATAGCGAACGCGCGTTTGCGTGTCAAGATGCCGAACAAAGGTTTGCACTTCAAGCCCCGAAGTGCTAGCATGGCTTCAACGTCCCCCACTACGCATTGGAGAAGACACGAAATTGACCGATCAACTGACTGAACGCCAGCACAAGATCCTTGACTACATCCGGTATGTGACCAAGGTCCGCAACTACCCGCCCAGCGTCCGGGAGATTGGCGAGGCGGTCGGCCTGAGCTCCAGCTCGACCGTCCACAACCACCTCAACCAGCTCGAGCGGCGGGGCCTCATCAAGCGCGACCCCAGCAAGTCCCGGACCGTGCAGCTGGTCCAGGACGCCGAGCTCGACCAGCAGCGGCGCAACGCCGTCTCGGTGCCCATCGTGGGCCACGTGGCCGCCGGCACGCCAATCCTGGCCGAGCAGAACATCGAAGAGCACGTCCTCCTCTCTTCCGAGCTGGCCAAGGACGGCTACTT
>VBGV01000225.1 GCA_005880755.1 Chloroflexota bacterium | reverse complement strand
TGGGTGCGGCGCAACACGAGCCCGACCGCCATCTTTGCCGTGGCCCCCGAGCACAACAGTCCCATCCCGACCCTGGCAGGTCGCCGCGAGCTCATCGGCTATCCAGGCTGGCTGTGGACGTACGGGCTCGCCGACTATGTCCAGAAGACAGACGACGACAACAAGATTCTCCAGGGCGACCCTGCGGCCCTGGACCTCGTGCGCAAGTACGGCATCGACTACGTGATGATCGGCCCGCAGGAGATCCCGCGTGGCGCCAGTCGCGTCTACTGGGAGGAGCACGCGACTGTGGTGTACGACGACGGGGAGTACGCGGTTTACCGCGTGCGGTAGGCCGGGGCCTCGGCGGTTACGGCGCCGGGATGCTGATCGGCGGACGCTCGGGGCCGGCGGGCTTGGGCGCCGGCGTCTCGTTGTTCGATGCGAGCACTTCTTCCAGCCGCCGGGCCAGACGCTTCATCTCCCGGTCGCCACGATCGAGCCGGTTGACGATCTGGAGCAGGATCTCGTCCTGGTGCATCAAGTGATTCATCAGCGCCTTGAGCTCTTCCTCAGCTTTGACGTTGAGCTCGTAGTCCTGCTGCGCGCGCAGGCGGTCGCGGTCGGCGAGCCGGTTCATCGCCATGAGCACGACTGAGACCCAGACCGCGGCCTCGAGGGTAAGGATGAAATTGAGGAAGAAGAACGGATAGCGGTCCCAGGGCCGGATCAGGTTGAGGGCGTTGAGCAGGATCCAGACGACCAGGATGCCGGCCTGGACGAGCACGAAGACCCAGCTGCCGACCAGGCGGGCGAAGTCGTCCGCGACACGGTCGGCGAAAGTGAGGCGGCGTTCGACCTCGCGGTTCAGATCGCGCACCGGGGGATGGTCGTGCTGGTGCTTGATCAGGTCGCGGGCGATGTCTTCGATTTCTCGGGCGGTCGACATATGGGGTGTTTTTCCTCTGGCTGCTGCGACGAAATTCGGCTGTAGCCCCAATAGCTTGGGGCAAAAGCCCGTCCGCTGGCTACAGAAAGTAAGGAATTCGAGGGGGGCTTTTTCGCGGATAGTCCGGACTAACAGCGCTTGTGGGGCTGGCTGCCGCCCGGATAGTCCGGACTATCCGGTGTGGCTGGGCATCAGCGGTAGTCGTGGGAGCGTTGGGCCGGCCGAGGGACGCCGTCGAGCGCCTCGATGTGGCTCGCGAGCACCGAATGGACGCCGTCCTGGCGCTGCATGACGCCGTCGATGATCAGGATCGGCTGCCGGTTGGCGACCTGGCGGTAGCGGTCGTAAACGTCCGGTTTGATCGTCACGTTGACCTGCCCGAACTCGTCTTCGAGCGTGAAGAATCGAATCTTTTTCGCGGTCGATGGCGCCTGCCGGGTGATCACAAGGCCAGCGACCCGGACGTGCTTGTTGTTGGCGATCGCGGGCAGCTTGTTGCTCTCGAGCGCGCCCAGGGCGCGCAGGCGGTCTCGACAGAAGTGGATGAGGTGGTGGCCGGTCGACAGGTCGGAGATCCGGTACTCGAGCTGGTTGGCGTCGAAGGCGTCGATCGTCGGCAGCTTCGGCGAGGTTCCGTTGAGGCTCAGCTCGGATTGCTTGTCGATGCCTCGCCTCAGGCCTCTGCCGTGCCACCTTTCCTGCCAGCCCCACAGCAGCTCGCGCCGCGGCTGGCCGAGAGCGTCGAAGGCCCCGACCATGACCAGGTTGCGGACGGCGCGAGGGCCGATCGGTCCACCGCGAAGGCGGCTCAAGTAATCATCGAACGACATGTAAAGCCCGCCCCGGTCACGCTCGCCGACGATCGCCTTCCGACCCTCCTCGCCGAGGTCGCGCACGTAATTGAATCCGATGCGCATCGCGAGGCCTGACTCGAGGCGTTCGGGCAGGCAGCGGATGTCTGAGAGATTGATGTCGACCGGGAGCGCCCTCATGCCGTGCCGCTTCAGGTCCTCGACCAGCACGCTCGGGTGGTAGAAACCCATCGGCTGGTTGTTGAGCAGCCCGCAGCCGAACTCGACCGGGTGATGCAGCTTCATCCATGCGGTCTCGTAAGCGGTCCGGGCGAAGGCGGCCGCGTGTGAGCGGCAGAAGCCGTAAACGGCGAAGCCCTGCACCGCGGCGAACAGCTGGTCCGCCACCTCGCGCGGCACTTCGTTGGCGAGGCAGCCGCTGATGAACTCGTCCTCGAGGGATGACATCTCGACGCGATTGAGATGGCGTGTCATGGCGCGGCGAAAGCCATCCGCCCGTCCCGGCCTCATGCCCGCGACGTACATCGCGATCTCGATGATCTGTTCCTGATAGAGGATCACGCCGAGCGTGTCCTTGAGGATCGGCTCGAGCAGCGGATGCGCGTACGTGACCGGCTCCCGTCCCTGCTTGCGGCGGATGTAGGGATGGACGGCGTTGCCCTGGATCGGTCCAGGCCGGATGATCGCCACCTCGACCACCAGGTCGTTGAAAGTTCGCGGGCGCGTGCGAGGCAAGGTCTGCATCTGCGCGCGCGACTCGATCTGGAAGACGCCGATGGTGTCCGCCTCGCTGCACATCTCGAACACGGCCGCGTCCTTCAAGGCCAGCTGGTCGAGGTCAGGCCGTGTGCCGGTCGTGTCTTTGATCAGCTCGAGGGCTTCGGCCACCACGGACAGGGTGCGCAGGCCCAGCATGTCCATCTTGATCAGGCCCAGGTCTTCGACGTCGTCCTTGTTGAACTGGACCACGCGCCGGCCCTCCATCGCCGCCGGCTCGACCGGGGCGATGTCGACGAGAGGCTCGCCAGTGACGAGCATGCCGCCGTTGTGGATCGACAGGTGGCGTGGAAACTCGATCACCTCGCGACACAGTTCGAGGAAGTGCTGCCAGCTCTGCGGCCGCATATCGGGCGGCGGGACCGAGCTCAGCATCGAGTCCTCGACGTCCTCGGTGAACCAGCGGTCCACACCCTTGGCCAGACGGTCGAGCAGCTCGGCCGAGAAACCGAGGGCCTTGCCGACCTGCCGGATCGCCATCCGAGGCTGGAAGGTGACCACGTTGCAGACCATCCCGGTCCGCTCCCAGCCGTACTTCTCATAGATGTACTGGATGACCTGCTCGCGGTGCTCGGTCGAGAAGTCGATGTCGATGTCCGGTGTGCTGGTCATCTCCTCGTGCAGGAAGCGCTCGAAGAGGAGGTTGTGCTCGATAGGGTCGACTCGCGTGATGCCGAGCACGTAGGCGACGATCGAGTCCGCGGCCGAACCGCGCCCCTGCCCGGGCACACCGTGCTCGCGCGCGAAACGCATGAGGTCCCAGTTGATGAGGAAGAACTCGGCGAGGCCGGTCTTCTCGATCACCTCCAGCTCGTGCTGCAGGCGGTGGGTGACCGAAGACGTGATCGGCTGGTAGCGCTCGCGGACGCCTTCGAAGCAGAGCTTGTAGAGATATGAGAAGGGCGTCTCGCCGTCCGGCACGGGGTAGCCGGGGAATCGAACCTTGCGGAAGTCGAGGTCGACGTCGCACTCCTGCGCGATCTCCCAGGGCGTGGCCAGCGCTTCGGCGTGGCCATGAAAGAGGGGGCGCATCTCGGCGCCGCCCTTGAGGTGATGCTCGGAGTTGGGGAAGAGGTGAGGCCTGGCCTCGTCCAGCGTGGCGCGGTGACGGATGGCGACCAGCACGTCGTGCAGACGCCGGCGCGCCCGGACGTGGTAATGGACCTGGTTGGTGGCGACCACGCGGGCAGTGCATCGCTTCGCCATCGCCGCCCGGCCTTCCAGCACCCATTGGTCCTCCGGCCGAAGGTGGTGATACAGCTCGCTGAAGACGTTCTCCTTGCCCAGCGCGTCCTGGAGCCCACGCAAGCGCGACTCGATGTCGGTCGCGCTCAGGTAGAACAGGTCGCCGCGATGCTCGGCGACTTTCCCCAGCGTCGTCCGCGCCTCACCTTTCGGCTGGTCGGCGTGGGCGTGGCTCAGGAGCCTGCAGAGGTTCGAGTAGCCGCGGAGATTGCGGGCGATGAGGATGAGCTCTTCGCCATCGACCTCGAGGGCGCTGCCGATGATCGGTTTGACCCCGAGCTTGCGGCAGGCCTGGAGGTGGCGTACCGCACCGTAGACGCCACCCCGGTCGGTGATGGCGAGCGCGGGCATCTTTAGCTCGGCCGCGCGCATGGCCAGCTCGTATGGGTGAGAACCGCCGTCGAGGAACGAGAAGTTGGAGTGACTGTGGAGCTCGACGTAAGGCGCCGCCATCAGTCATAGACCCTCTCCACGAACCACTCATTGCGAGCGATGTCGTGGTAGAGCTCGCACAGCATGGTGTTGTTGAGCACGGCCTT
>VBGV01000224.1 GCA_005880755.1 Chloroflexota bacterium | reverse complement strand
GAAGCTTGGCGTCCAAGCTGGAGAGTGGCTCGTCGAAGAGAAATAGTTGGGGGTCCCTGACGATGGCTCGGCCGAGCGCGACCCGCTGCTGCTCGCCGCCCGAGAGCTGGCCAGGCAGGCGCCTTAGCAAGGGGCTGAGTCCGACGGTTTCGGCCGCGCTACTGACCCGCCGCACGATGTCCGGCTGGTCAACCCCCTGCAGCCGCAGACTGAAGGCCATGTTGTCGAACACGGACATGTGCGGGTAGAGCGCATAGGTCTGGAACACCATTGCCACATCGCGATTGCGAGAGGGCACGTTGTTGACGACCGTATCGCCGATCTTGATCACGCCCTCAGTCACGTCCTCGACTCCGGCAAGCATCCGTAGGGCGGTTGACTTACCGCATCCAGACGGGCCAAGGATGACCAGGAATTCGCCGTCCATCACCTCGAGGCACATGTCGTTCACGGCGATTTCACCTTCTGCAAATCGTTTCGTGACGTGCTCGAAACTAGCCGATGCCATCGACGATGTCCTAACCGATTAGATCGCCGGCCGGGTGACGGCAAACAAGACGTGCAATGTTCCCCGGTCCCGAGGTCACTCCGAGTGTTCGCTCCATGTAGCAGTCAATGTAGTAATCGAGAGCGTGATTTAGCCTCGAATCGGCTCTAAGTCCCTGTCGGACGGGCTCGAAATGAGCTCAAAACTCTTCAAATCAGGCTCCGTGGACGAAACCGCTCAGATTTCGGGACCGTGAGGCCCCGGGTTCAAATCCCGGGCCCCCGACCATTTTTGTATTCAAAACCGGCGATTTCTGGCGGCGTCCGGAGCGGACGGGTCACAGCCGGGGCACAGATTCCGCGGGAAGTCGGCACTTGTGGCCTGTCGAGGCAACGATTCTCGCCCCGATCTGAACTCGTGCGGTAACGCTCGGTTCGCCGCCGCCTGTCGACGCACGGTTCTCAATAGTCAGGACCGTGAGGCACCCCTGAGTCTCCAACAAATCCAGGGCGATTCAATCACGGCCGTGTCGCAGATTCCTGGGGAACTTAGCCATATCGTTCCCTCCTTCATCGAAGTCGTTGGTAGCACTGTTAGCTCCAAGGACGGATGCCGGCAGGGGAACTCATTGGCCAGGGTTATCGGCACTGCGCCGGATTCGCCCGGTGCTCTTGACTCTCAACCTAGGTTGAGGGTCTAGCCTCATTCCCATCCGACAACAGGCGCAACTTCCTCTAGGAGGCAATATGGAAACCTACGATGCAACTTCGGACGCGATCGCGTGCACTCTGACCCAGGACGACCTGCGTGAGACCAGGAACGCCTGGCAGAAGCTGTTCCGGCTGTCGCTTGTCTCGCGCGACGAAGTTCCCGGCGGCCTTCGCCTTTCGGTACATCCCGGCAGCGCCGACGCGCTCAGGCAGCTCATAGACATCGAGCGCGAGTGCTGCCGCTGGATTACCTTCGTGCTGGACGGCCCGGTCGTGACGATGACGTCACTGGGGGCTGGAGAATCGGCGATCAGAGCCATGTGGGTCGTCGATCGCGTCGAGGAATAGACATTCTGCCGCGGCGGTACAGCGTTGATGGTTGGTGATGACCGCACAAAGGCGAACTATCGGTCAGCTCGCGGCGGAAATTGGTTTGAATTCGTCCGCACTTCGCTTCTATGAGACCGAGGGCCTTCTTCAGCCCGACGACCGAACAGCCTCCGGGTACCGGGTCTACGGCGCTCGAGCCGAACACCGCCTGCGGTTTCTCAAACGAGCGCAGTCGCTGGGATTGACGCTAGCCGAGATCAAGCTCCTGATCGAATCGCCTCGCGCCAGGCGAGACGTCGAAGCCTCGACGCTTCGAGGTGCGGTGGCATCGAAGATCACTGAGACTCGGGCGAGTATCGCTCGGCTGCGCTCAGTCGTTCGCAAGCTGGAGCGGTTGGAGGCGGTCCTGGTCCAGCATGCTCCTCCCGATTGCTGTCACCTTGGCGATTGCGCTTGTTGGCTTCCTGAACCAAACGAGTAACTACTGCAGGCATATCCCGCGGAATGTCATCGGTCTCGCGCGTACGATCGCGGCAGGCCGAATCGTGCCATCACGCCGCTCTCAAATGCCGTGATTGCGCTGACCCGACCGCCAGCTAAGGTGACCACGATCAGGCCGAACGCGTGGGCGACGCGACTTAGAGGGCTGAAGACGTAGAGGCCGAATGCGGGTTGTCCGTTCGCACGAGTAGGGACGAGCCGAAAGCGTATGCCCTCGCGGAACGCACTGGTCGCAAACCACCGTTTGGCCGTCTCCTTTCCCTGGTATTCGAGAGGATTCGGCGGCATCCGCAACCACACATCGTCAGTCAGCAGCGCCACCAACGCGTTCGTGTCGCATTCCTCCCACGCACGAACCAGTCGGTCAAGAACCTTCTTTTCGGCTGGTGAGTTCGGCAGCGGCGGCGGCTCAGATTTCGGCAGCTGGCGAGCGAGCGTGGCACGCGCTCGCTTGACCGCACCGTAGATCGCGTGCTCCGTTGTGTCGAGCATGTCGGCGACTTCGCGCGCGGAGAAGTCCAAAACGTCAGTCAAGATCAGGGCGGCACGCTGGCGCGGTGGCAGCAGCTGCAGCGCGGCGATGAAAGCCAGCGAAATGGTTTCCCGCTGCTCATAGCGCGCTTCCGGTCCCGCCGCCGGGTCAGCGACCTCTGCCAGGATGGCATCGGGATACGGTTCTAGCCAGAGAACCTCACCCAATCGAGTGGGTTCTGGCGGCTCCACCATCAGCGTCGCACTCAGTGGTGACCGCCTGCTAGCGCGCACCATATTCAAGCAGCGGCCGGTGGCGATTCTGTACAGCCATGTGCGGAAGGAGGCTCGGCCCTCGAATCCCGCCAGTCCCTTCCACGCAGCGGTAAGCGACTCCTGGAAGGCATCTTCCGCGTCGACGGCGGATCCCAGGATTCGGTAGCAGTGCGCCTGGAGCTCCCGATGGTAGGGACCGACCAGCTCCTCAAAGGCCACGTCGTCTCCCGAGCGGGCACGACTGAGTAGCTGCCCTTGCACGCCACCATCCTCTGCTCTATGCCCCCATCTCGCTGCGGACACGCCCACAACAGTACTGACACCGACCGGGACCAAATTTAGGCGGTCGGACGGCCAGCTAATTCGCCGGGGATCCGGTGTCTATACGGCTAGGTGCTAGCTCCGGCTCAGCGCCTGAGGAGGTCATCGTCAATAAGTCACCAGTCCTGGGAGGAAAGGATCACGTGAACACCACATCTACGATCGCCGAGCAGGTAGCCAGCCATCACCGGGCCTCGGCCGGCCAGCTGCCCCCCGAGGTGGCCGAGGCGTTCGCCACCGAGCAGCGCGACCTGGCCGCAGCCGGCAACCCGTCCGGCGTGGCAGAGCCCGGCAGCCGGCTGCCGGACGGGAAACTGCTCGACGTCGGCGGCCAGCCGACCACGCTCGCCCAGAGCCTGGGCGGCAAGCCCGCCGTCATCGTGTTCTACCGCGGCGCCTGGTGCCCCTACTGCAACATCGCCCTGCGCACCTACCAGGCGCAGCTCATGCCCGCGCTGGCCGAGCGCGGCATCGGCCTGGTCGCCATCAGCCCGCAGGCGCCAGACGGATCCCTGTCCACGAAAGAGTCGAAGGAGCTGACGTTCACCGTCCTGTCCGATCCGGGCAACCAGATCGCCCGGCAGCTCGGCATCCTGACCGCGCCCAGCGACGGCACCCGCGCCGCCCAGCTACAGCTGGGCCTGGACCTGACCCAGGTCAACGCGGACGGAACCACGGGACTGCCCATGCCCACTGTCGTCATCGCCGACGCGGACGGCGTCATCCGATGGATCGATGTGCACGCCGACTACACCACGAGGACCGAACTCGGCCAGGTCCTGCAGGCGGTGACCAAGACGATCCGCGAGATCGCGGCGTAACAAACAAGGAGTGAATGAACATGAAATTCAAACCAGGCGATATTGTTCCGGCTACAACTCTGGAATCCGTCACCGGCGAGTCGATCAATCTCCCCGACCCTAACCGTCTCGTCCACCTGCAACTCCGGCGGTTCGTGGACTGCCCTATCTGCAACACGCACATTGCTGAGGTGCGCCGGCGTGCTCGCGAGATCGAAGCGGCGGGCATCAAAGAGGTGATCGTCTTTCACTCCTCCGCTAAGTCGATCCGGTCGTACCAGAAGGATGTTCCATTCGTGCTGGTTGGCGATCCGAAGAAGGCCATCTACAAGGAATTTGGCGTGAAATCGTCGCTTGGCTTCATTAGCCTCAAGTCCCTGGGCGCCGCCATGCGCGGGGTGGCGCATGGCCATTTTGGCTTGCGGCTTTCGGGAGGCCCATTTGGCCTCCCGGGCGACTTTCTGATCGCGCCGTCCGGGCGAATCAAAGCGGTGAAATACGGGACCCATGCCTATGACCAGTGGTCCGTGGACGAGTTGATCGCGCTTGCCAAGGGCGCCGGCCTGCAGGCGGCTTGAAGGGAGCCGGGGAAGGTTCCGGGCGCCAAGATCGCGTGAAGCTGTGAGGGCGGTACGGTAGGGCCGTATCGCCCTTCCGGCTTGACGGCCACCCTATGCCGCCTTGTCCCTGTCCGCGGCGTTGGCGTTGTCAGGCGGCAGTGTCGGCGTGCTGGGCTACGCCTGATAGTGCGGGAGGACTTTGCCGTCCTTTACGTAGGTCAGCGCTTCGGTGACCTCGTAGGCGTGGACGGCGGAAACGAACTCGGACAGCTTGCCGGAGAGCGTCGCGATCTCTCCGCTACCGGTGAACGCTCGCAGGGCGTTGGTATCGGCGAAGCCGAGGATCAGTGAGGCGTGGAACCGCTGGTCGGTGGGGTTGTCGTGCGCGACGTTCGGCGTGTCCCAGAGTCGTTCGATCCAGGGCATGAAGACCTGGGTTCGGAGTTCCCTCAGCGCCCCTGTCTTGACGAGACCCGTACCAGCGGGCCGAGTACGGCGGCCCCGCGTAGAGCAGGGTGCGCCGGAACACATTCAATTCGTCCTTGTACGCGAGTCCGGTCTGTTTGCGGCCCCGCAGCGGGGAGAGAACCGAAGTGAACGTGACCTCGGCGACCCCGTCGATCCTGCGTTCGGCCGGGATGACCGTCTCGACGCCATCGATGGCCGGCCACAGCCCGGGATTGTGCTCCGCCAGGTGGATCTGGCGGTACTCCTCGAACCCCGGGGTCGCGGAGATGATCTCGAGTGCGGGCCCTTCCAGTAGTCCATTCCTTGCTGACGGGGCTGATCAGTACGCATCCACAGCGGGATCGTTAAGACGAAGGGCTTCTTCGCATAGGGATGTGTCGTAGCCACTTTCTTGCCTTTCTTCGCAGGGTGTTGTCAGCGGTCGAGGAACTGGACGGCGATGGGGGCGAACTTGTCGTGGAACTGGAAAATGCCGCCGTGGCCGGAGTCGGGGAAGATGATCAGCTCGGAGCCGGGGATGCGGCGGTGCAGGTCCTCGGAGAGGACGGAGGGCACCATCCGGTCGTTGTCGCCGTTGGCGATCAAGGTGGGCTCGGTGATCTTCGACAGGTCAGCGGGGGCCGAGCGACCCCACTTCTTGATCGCCTTGAGCTGCGTCTGGAGCGCCTTCACCGTGATCGGGGCGTCACGGTCGACGGTTCGCTCCTTGAGCCGGTTGACGAACGCGCGGGCGGCGGGCTTGCCGGTGGCGTTGCGGTTGAAGAACAGGAACTCCTTCGGGTCCGAGCGGGTCAGGGTCGCTCGGAGGATGTCGTAGTAGGTGGTGCCGGCGACCTTGTCGATGTCCTTGCCACCAGCGGGGCCGGTGCCCGTGAGGACGAGCTTGCGGACCAGCTCGGGGTGTTTGACCACGAGGGCTTGGGCGATGAAGCCGCCGAGGGAGAAGGAGAAGATGTCGACCTTGTCGAAGCCGAGTGCGCGGATAAAGGTATAGGCGTCGTCCGCCATCGCCTCAACGCTGTCGGGAACCTGGCCGGTCGAGGCGCCGACGCCGCGGTTGTCGAACGCGATGACGTGGTGCTCCTTCGCGATCGGGTCGATGATGCGCGGGTCCCAATTGTCCAGGGTCGCAGCAAGGTGGACGAAGAAGATCACGGGGATCCTGCCCTTCGGACCGAGCTCGCGATAGGCGTAGGTCACGCCGTCGGCGGTGATGGTGCGGGCCGGTGCCTTCGCATAGGACCTGACGACGGGGTCGTTGCTGGTGGTGCCCATGACGGTTCTCCTTGGGTGTGGCTGAGTGAGCGTCGAAGCTTCAGGCGGGCAGGCGGTTGAGCTTCCGAATCTCCCGGTCGAAGACCCGCGTGGGAACGAAGCGGCGCAGGGCGCTGACGCGTCCGGCCGTCGAGCCGGCGGTGGATCGCACCTTCGGCTTCGGATCGGTGGCTGCCGCGACGATCGCATTGGCGACGACGGCCGGGTCATCGCCGTCCGCCATGGCACGCGCCATCACGCCGTCGAAGACGTGCCTCTGCACCGCGTAGATCGGCAACGGTCCGTCGGGCTGGATGGCTTTGGCGTCGAAGCCGGTCCTGGTGTAGGCGGGCTCGATGAGAAGCACCCGGATCCCGTGCTCCCGAACTTCGTGGTCGACCGACTCGGAGTAGCCCTCGATCGCGTGCTTCGTCGCGGCGTAACTGGCCATGTACGGCGCGGGGACGAGTCCGAGCACCGAGGAGATGTTGATGATCCGACCATTTCCCGCGGCGCGCATGTGCGGGAGGACCGCCTTCGTCATCCGGACGAGCCCGAAGAAGTTGATATCGAAGACGCGCTGGTCCTGGGCGACGGAGCTTTCCTCCGCGGCCCCGGCTGCGCCGGTGCCCGCGTTGTTGACCAGCACGTCGAGCCGCCCGAACCGCTCGATCACGCGCCCGACCGCCGTGCGCACCGACTCGTCGCTAGTCACGTCGAGATCGAGGAACGTCACCCCGTCCCGCGGCGCGACCCCTGAGGTGTTCCGACTCGTGCCGACCACCTCGAATCCGGCATCGACCAGCGCGAGCGCGGCTGCTTTCCCAATGCCCGAGGAGGCGCCCGTCACGAGTGCTACTGGCTTAGCTGTTGTCATCGTGGACTCGTTACCCTAATTGGCTGATGGTCGTAATATTACAGGTGACATATAATCAATGTCAAGAGGGAAGGCGCAACCGTCCCCAACAAAGGAGTCATTGATGGCCCGGTACGGGAAAGAGCACAAGCAGGCGACGAGGCGGCGGATCATTGAGATGGCCGGAAGTCGGCTCAAGCGCGATGGGATCGACGGTTCAGGGGTCGCGACGCTCATGGCCGACGCCGGGCTGACCAACGGCGCCTTCTACGCCCACTTCGACTCGAAGGAGGACCTCGTCGCAAGCACAGTCGCGGACCAGCTCCGCGAGCAGCGCGAGAGGTACAGCGGACAGTCGCTCGAGGAGATCGTTCGCGGGTATCTGTCGATTCAGCACCGCGACGACACGGAAGGCGGCTGTCCATCGGCGGCGCTCCTGGACGAGATCGCGCGCTCATCCGACTCCGTGAAGCGCGCTTACACCGATGGTCAGGTGGCCATCATCGATGACGCTGCCGCCCGATTGGCGCCGGACGATCCCCAGTCAGCGCGCGCGCAGACGATCGGCGTCTTCGCCCTGATGGTCGGGACGCTCCAGGTCTCCCGCGCCCTGGCCGACCGGCGGCTCGCCGACGACGTCCTCGAGCAGGGCATCCAGAACGCACTCGCACTGCTGGGCGCCGAGCAAAGGGTCTCACCCAGCAGCTGCCTGAAGTAAGAGAAGCTTGTCGAGGGGACGCTGATGGGCTTGGGGTTGGGGACGACGAGCCTTTTGTCGCGCGCCTCGGACAGGCCATTGCTGGGCACGACAGACGATCGGGAGTCAGTCTCCGAGCCGCTGGAGGTCACAGCCGTGTCACGCATTCACAGAACCAGGCGGATACACGAGGTCACAGGAGGACACGAAGAAGATCCATTTCGAGTACAGGAGGAACCGCGCGGACACCACAGGACACGAGAGGACACGCCATTGCGCCGGTTCGGGACCGTGAGGCCCCGGGTTCAAATCCCGGGCCCACGACCATTTGTCGAATACGAATCTGACGTTGATCTTCGCGTCTAGCGTGAGCCCGCCTCGCCGAATGTAGTAACCATGTAGTAAGCCGGCCCGAACGAGAGCACGTCTGAATGGTTGTGACAATCGCTGATGGCCCCGAGCTCACTTTGCGATGGGTCGGCTGCCTCTATCGACGAAGCGGTTCACCCAGTCGTACGTGAACAAGTTGAGGTCTGCGTCCCACGTGGCAAGGACAGCCGGCCCGGGACGCTGGTCGTCGATGCGGGGAGTCGGCCGCAGAGTGAACTGACCGTCTACGGTTGGTCGCCGCAGGAAATCATCGGCTACCTTACAGGCAAGAACTCAACACGGGGAGGTGACCGATGAGGGCGATTGTGGTGACGGATCAGGCTGCGGGAACGGCCGGGATGAAGTTAGTGGAGCGGCCCGAGCCACAGGGGGCGTCGCT
>VBGV01000223.1 GCA_005880755.1 Chloroflexota bacterium | reverse complement strand
ATCGGCCTCGTCTTCCAGGACCCGTCGCTCGACGACCAGCTCACCGGTCGAGAGAACCTCGAGTTTCACGCGTTCGTCTACAGCGTCCCGGCGCAAGACCGGCGCCGCCGGATCGACGAGATGCTCGACCTCCTGCAGCTGGCGGACCGCGCGGCCTCGCAGGTGAAGACCTACTCGGGCGGCATGAAACGGCGCCTCGAGATCGCCCGCGGCATGCTGCACCAGCCGCAGATCCTTTTCCTCGACGAGCCGACGCTGGGTCTCGACCCGCAGACGAGGAAGAGCATCTGGACCCACCTCAACGAGCTGCGGAGCACGAAGGGGGTGACCATCTTCATGACGACCCATTACATGGACGAGGCGGAGTACTGCGATCGCATCGCGATCATCGACCGCGGCAAGATCGTGGCCCTGGGCACCCCGGAAGAGCTGAAGGGATTGGTAGGGGGCGACGTGGTGACCATCACCTCCACCAAGCCGGACGCGGCCGAGAGCGAGATCATTAAGCTGCTCGGCGTCACGCCGGTGCGCGACAACGGCAGCCTGCGAATGGAGGTGCCCGACGGCAAGGCCTTCGTGCCTCGACTCGTGCGCGAGCTCGAAGCGCCGGTGGACACCGTGTCCCTCCGCCGGCCGAGCCTGGATGACGTCTTCTTGAAGCTGACCGGCCGCGTCATCCGCGACGAGGAGGTCAGCGCCCGGGACCGGAACCGGGCCATGGCCAGCCGCTGGATGGGCCGTCGGCGATGAGCGTGGAAACCGCCAGCCCACCTCTCATGACAGTGCAAGCGGCACCCGTCGACACGCGCATGGCCAGCCTTCGCGCCATCTACATCATCTGGTACCGCGACATCCTTCGCTACTGGCGCGACCGGTGGCGGCTGGTCGCCTCGCTCGCCCAGCCGCTCCTGTTCCTGCTCGTCTTCGGCTCCGGCCTCAGCTCATCGCTGGGCGGGGCGTTCGGCCGCGGGACCGGCATCTCCTACATCCAGTTCATGTATCCCGGCATCATCGGCATGTCGATCCTGTTCAGCGCGATCTTCGGCGCGATGTCGATCGTTTGGGATCGTGAGTTCGGATTCCTCAAGGAGGTCTTGGTCGCGCCGATCGACCGCTGGGCGGTCGCCGTCGGCAAGGCGTTGGGTGGGACGACGCAGGCGATGATCCAGGGCTTGATCCTGCTCGTGCTGGCGCCGTTCGTCGGCGTGAAGCTGAGCCTCCTCACGGTGGTCGAGCTGGTGCCGCTGGCCGCGGTTCTTGCTTTCGGACTCGCCTCGTTCGGCGTCGCGATCGCTTCGATGATGAAGTCGCTGCAGGGCTTCCAGGTGGTGATGAACTTCCTGATGATGCCGATGTTCTTTCTGTCGGGGGCGCTGTTCCCGCTCACCAACCTTCCCGGCTGGATGACCTGGCTGACGCGGCTGGACCCTGCGTCTTATGGAATCGACCCGATCCGGCGCGTCGTGCTCTCGAACTCAGGGCTGCCGAACGTCAACAGCCTCGGGCTGACGATCAACGGGCAGGTGCTCGCCATCCCGATGGAGGCCGCGATCATGCTCGCCTTCGGTGCGGTGCTGCTGGGCGTCGCGGTCGTCATGTTTGAACGCCGCGACTGAAAGCAACCCCAGCGCTCCCAGCTCAGCGGCGATGACGGGACCCGGACCCCAGATCGGAGTGCCTTCCACCGTGATGGCGCCGCCGAGGACGTAGATCCAGGTCCAGGACGGAGCGTTCGCGCGCAGGCACAGCCAACCGGCCAGGCCGATCATGACGAGGTCGTCGAGGTGGACGTACGGAGTCGCAAGCATGCCGCCGATGAGCGCGCAGACGAAGAGCCACTCCAGGCCGCGCCGGCGCATTCGGTAGGCGAGGAAGAGCGACCAGATGCCGATCAGGACCTGGACCGCACGGGTGATGGTCAGGTCGCCGAAGACGTAGGCGAGGGTCAGCTCCCGGTTGACCGGCACGCCCGCCGCAAAGTTCAAGCGCTCCTGATACGCTCCGATACCGGTCGGCCCTAGCGCCAGCGCCGACACGGCGGCAAGCGCGCCGAGCGTCAGGAAACTCCCCATCACGGCGCGATCGCGCCGAAGGGTCAGAAGCGCGAACGGGACCAGGAACGCAAGCTGCGGCTTGAGCACGATCGCTCCCAGGACGACCCCCGCCCACACCGGCCGGTCGCTGCGCAGAAGCCAATACGAAGCTGCCACCGCCAGGGCGACGAAGATCGCAGGCTGGCCGAGCTGCAGGCCGTAGATCACGGGCAGCCACCCGACCGCGGCGGCGAGGTGGATGACGCGGGCACGACCCACGCCGGGCGCGGCCAGGTACCAGGCGAGCGCGAGCGCGGCCAACAGCAGCGTGCTCCAGGCCCAGTACGCGACCGGATACGGCAGCGGCGTCAGGGGCACCACCGCCCACGCCACCGGCGGCGGGCTGATGTAGCGCGCCAGCTCGGCGACCTTGATCCCGGATCCGAGCGCGTCCAGCTCGGCCTGCTGCAGGTTGAGGTCGTAGATGGATTGCCACCCGTGCGCGAGGCCGATCCGCGCCGCGGCGAGGTAGAACGTGAAGTCGTTGTGGAAACGGTCGGCGGCGTACGCGGCGGCCCACTGGTAGAGGTCGAAGACGGCGAACAGGCCCGCCGTGGCAGCACCGGCGGCGGTGCCGAGGTTGCGCCAGCGACGGGAAGGGCTCACCAAGCCCGCAGGTTACCTCTAGCGGCCCGAAACCGAGCTCCTTGCATCTTCGCGCCCTAGGCGGCCGGGCGCCTGCGGCGCCGAAGCCGGCGTCAAGGGACCCGGCACGGCGTCGTCACGCATCTACGATGCGCTCCTAGCCGCGCCACCCTTTCCTTGGCTCCGGCCGCCGATGGCGCGAATCTGCGGCGGATCTCGGATTCGGGCCACTATGTGGTGGTGGTCTCAACCGGTTTCGAGCCTCGAACTCTCGAGCTCCGGGAGGGCACGAAGGTGCACCTGCGCCCGATCGTGCCCGCGGACGAGCCGCTCCTCCACGAGGCGGTGGCCGCCATGTCCGAGCGCACGGTGTACTTCCGGTTCTTCTCGCCGATCAAGCGAATGTCGGACGCGCTTGCGCACCGCCTGGCGGTCGTCGACTACAACGACCGCTTTGCGATCGTCGCCACGACGCACAGGCCGAACGGAAAGGAGCGCATCGTCGGGGTGGCGCGCTACGACCGCGCGCGCGGTACCGACGTCGCCGAGGTGGCGGTGGCCGTGATCGACGAGTTCCAGCGCCGAGGTCTCGGCAGCGCCCTGCTCGCGGAGCTCGCCCGGGTCGCGCGGGTGCACGCCATCAAGACCTTCTCGCTCATCGTCCTGCCCGAGAATCGCGAGATGCTCGACCTCCTGCGCAGGATGGGCTGGATCCACCAGGCGAAGCTGGTCGGCGGCGTGTACGAGATATCGTTCGAGCTTCCCGAGCCGGCGTGATCGACACCCAGCTCCTCGTGTTCGCCGGCGTCTCGCTGTTGCTCGCGGTGACGCCCGGGCCGGATATGGCGGTGGTGACGAAGAACGCGCTCGCGCATGGACGCAGGGGCGTCCTGCTGACGACGAGTGGCATCGCACTCGCCCTCGTCGCCTGGGTGACCGCGACGGCGGTGGGGCTGTCTGCACTGCTCCGCACCTCCGGCGACGTGCTCTTCGCGCTCAAGCTGGTCGGCGCGTGCTATCTCGCATATCTCGGCATCCGAACCCTGCTCGAGTCGCGACAGCGACCGGCCGACCTTCTCGCCGGAGCTCCGCCCGCCGCTCCCGCCCACGCCGTCTTCCGGCAGGGATTTCTCTCCGCGATCAGCAATCCGAAGCTGGGCGTCTTCTTCGTCACATTTCTGCCCCAGTTCGTGCTGCCCGGCCAGGCCGTCCTGTCGCGCCTGCTCGTGCTTGGCGTGATTTTCGCGGTCATCGGCTACCTGTGGATGAACATCTACGGGCTCTTCGTGACGCGGCTCCGCGAGGTGATCACCGCGCCGCGCGTGCGCCAGTGGATGCAGCGGGTGACGGGTGTCGTGCTCCTCGCCTTCGGAGCCCGCCTCGCACTGGAACGCGTGTAACCAGCGCTGCCCTGGCGGCCGGACTTGCTCCGGCCGCAACAAGCGTTCCACAAACGACTCCCAGCGTCGCTACGAGTAACTACTTAGAAAAGTCCCAACCGTATACCGGAAAGAGAGCAGCGCCTGCGGCGAAAGCCGCACGCGCGATGAGGGAAAACCATCGGGGTTTTCCCTCATACGTCTATCCCCAGACAAACTCCGTGCATAGGTAGTCGAACTCCTGTCCTTCCGGCATCCCGTTCGGCGAATTCTTCGTGTCAGCGGGATCGACCGCGAGCACCACGACCGTCACCCCGCCCTTGGTCGCGGCGATGACCGCAAAGCGGACCTTGGTCGCGGTCTGCGACGAGCCAACGAGATTGGCCGAATAGACCGCGCCGGCTCCATCCTGGTCGCCGATGTGCGCGCCCCTCAGGTTGCCGACCAGGGTCACGTCCTGCCATTTCGACGACGGCAGGCCGGACACTGCCGACTGGAGCGCGCGATCGGGGCTGCCACCGCTCGAGCCCGTGACCTGGACCGACCCGACCCTGGTGCCGAGCGTGACTCCGGTTGCGTCCTGCGCCCGCACCGTCCACGCGGACGAATAGTTCACCTGGAATTTGTACGTCGAGCTGCGAAACGTCGCTTCTTCGGCCAGGGGTGTGACGAATTTTGGCGAGCAGTTCACGGTGCACGGAGCGTGGCCGCCGCCCGCGAACTGCGAGGCTGCAAAAGCGCCGACGATCACGGCGACGACGATGAGGATCAGGACCAGTCCGCCGGCGATCATCGCGGGGGCGAGCTTGTACTGGCGCGCGGTGGGGTAGGCCGGTGGTGGTGCGTAGCGGTAGACGGGCTGCGCGACCGCCGCCGTCGCGACCGGCGTCCCACACCGACCGCAGAAGGTCGCTCCGGGCGGCAGCGGAGCGCCGCATCGTCCGCAGTAACGCAATTGCGGTTGGGCTGCCATCAGGCTCCACCGACCAGCTTC
>VBGV01000222.1 GCA_005880755.1 Chloroflexota bacterium | reverse complement strand
AAGCTTCATCGCGCCACTCGACCCGGGAACTTACCGCCTCCAGCCTGCGGACGACTCGCGGTCGACCACCGTCGTCGTGCCCGACGACCACTGCGTCGACCTGGTGCTCGATTTCCGAATACCAATGACCGTGCTGAAGATCCCTGGCGAAGGCTGGCCCATCCCGAGCTAGCGCCCGCGATCAGGCCGCGGCGTCGAGCTCGAAAACGGGCCTGCGCTCAGCCGCTCCGGCGGGATCCTCGAGGATGTCCTTGGCTCCGAGGACCGACAGCAGCAGCGGGCCGATCCGCAGCCGGCGGACGTAAGGCCCAATCACGTCGCGAAAGAAAGCGGTTCGCTCGTCCGTCGTCAGTTCGCTGGCTTTGACCTGCTCCTGGCGCCGGCCCATGGACAGCGTCGCCTCGCCGGAGGCCCGCAGGTTGCGCACCCAGTTCGTTTCGCCAAAGGTCCCGATCACCCAGCGCTTTCCCTGAAGCTCGACCAGCGCGACCGGCGTGGTTCGGGGCAGGCCGCTCTTACGGCCGCGCACGGTGATGAGCGCGTTCGGCCCCAGCAGCGCTCCGAACTTCAGGAGCCTGCGAGCGATCGGGTTGAAGAGCCCGACAACTGATGGAATGTGGATCGGTTCGACGCGAGTCGCCATTGCCAACTCCTCCTTAGTCAATCAAATGATTGACTTCCAGAGTAGCAGACTAATCAATCAATTGCTTGGTTTGCTCAGAACCGGGAGCCGGGGATGCCCAGCCACCTTTCCAGCTGGCGTAGGGCCTGGTCGCCCCGCCTCGCATCGCTCATGACCGGCAATGTCATCGCGGTGAGGGTGGCGATGATCAGCGCCGCCACGGCGTCGCTGTCGGCCTCGGGCCGGAGCTTGCCTTCCTTGACCGCCCGCCGGAGCAGTCCGCGCAACGTGACGTGCCACACGTCGTACATCTCATTCAGGATCGAGCCGATCGAGTCGTCGCGGATCGAGCGCAGAGCCAGCTCGGCCATGACCGCTCCGAGCTCGGGCTCGTCGAGCATCAGCTTCCTCGTCGCGCGCAGATAGTTGCGCAGCTGGTCGGCCGGCGATCCGTGTGGGGCCAGGGTGGTGCGGAAACGGCCCATCGCGTGGTCGAGCACGGCGCGGATCAGGGATTCCTTGGTCGGGAAGTAATAGTGGAGGGTTGCGATGTTGACCCCGACCTCGGCCGCGACCTCGCGCGTCCGGAGCCCTTCGAATCCACGCTCGGCGATCTCGCGGTAGGCGGCCAGCACCAGCTGCTGACGCCTCTTCTCGCTTACCGCTCCCGGCGGGTGCGGTGCCGCCCGTGTCGCCACGGGCTAATTAAACACTTGATGGAGCGGGAGTCCTCGAGTAGCGGTCGTACTGCATCCGAAAGAGCTCGATCACGCCAGAGACGTCGCGCGGCCCATCGATCCAGACGCTGATCCAACCGGTCTCGGGCAGGATGTGATGCGGCTGGGCGCGGCCCGACGCGATCAGCTCGTCGTGCAGGCGCCGCGGCATCGGAAGGTCGGCCAGGCGGTCGCCGTGGACGTGCCCCATCTCCTTCTTGCCGTAGAGATATTCGGTGCCTCCAAAACGGTGAGGCTTGGTGGTGACGCCCGGCCACGATCCGACCTTCTCCCGGATCTGCTCGCTCGCTGTCTTCACATAGACAGGAACCGCCTGGCGGGTCCGGCTAATCCGGGACGCTTACCCCCATCGTCTCGGCGGCGAGCATCTCGACCACGGCCCGGGTGTCGCCGCTGTTTTTGAAGACCCGCAGCTGCCGGTCCGCGCTGGTGCCGCCGTCCAGAATTGTCCGCACGTACTCCACCGCCTGGCGCGAGCCGAGCTCGTCCAGCACGTCGTCGACGAACTCGAGCAGCTCGACCGCCAGGTCGCGCATCGGGACCTCGGTTTGCTTGCCGA
This sequence comes from Chloroflexota bacterium, assembly GCA_005880755.1. Taxonomy (GTDB): domain Bacteria; phylum Chloroflexota; class Dormibacteria; order Dormibacterales; family Dormibacteraceae; genus 40CM-4-65-16. The sequence goes on along the minus strand of VBGV01000222.1, from coordinate 7,292 downwards.
AGTCGATGAGGTTGCCGTCGATCCCGTAGCGGATCGCCCTCCATTTGTTTTCCGCGATGAGCGCCGGTATGTACTTGCGGAACCCCAGGTTGCTCGCCCGCAGCTTCAGCAGCTTGGCGCAGATGGCCTGCATCAGCCCCGCAAGGCAGATCGTCTCCTCGAGCCGAGTTGGCATGTCGCAGACGCGGAACTCGAGCGTCGGAAAGCTCGGGTGGGCGCGAAGGTCCCACCAGATCTTCTTCCCGTTGTCGATCGAGCCGGTCTTGACCAGCAGCTCGACGTAGTTCTGGTATTCGTCGTACGACGTGATGTCGGGCGGGATGCCGGTGCGAGGAAAGTTCGACCAGATCACGCTGCGGTACGACTTGAGCCCGGTGTTTCGCCCCATCCAGAACGGGCTCGACGTGCTGAGCGCGAGCAGGTGGGGCAGGAAATAGCGCGCCTCATTGAGGACCTCGATGCGCAGCTCGGGATTCGGGATCGCCACATGCACGTGCAGCCCGAAGATGACCAGCGAGCGGACCACGTCCTGGAGCTCCTCCTCCAGCATCTTGTAGCGCTCGTGGTCGGTGATCTGCTGCTCGTTCCAGCGCGAGAAAGGGTGGGTCCCGGCGCACGCGATCCGCAGCCCTTCGGGCTCGAGAAGCTCAGCCAGCGTCCGCCGCATCTCGTCGAGCTGGTTGCGGGCCTCGTCGACGTTCTCGCAGATGGTGGTGCCCACCTCGACCACCGACTGCATCATCTCCCGCTTGACCTTGTCACCCAGCCGAGGCGCCGCCTTCGCGAGCAAGGTGTCGATGTGCGCGTGGAGCTCACCCTTCGCGTCGATGATCTGGTACTCCTCCTCGACGCCGATCGTGAGCAAGCCGTCGCGACTCATGCAGGCCCCTCGACCACGAATGTTGGCACGACGCTGCCCGCTCCGGCCGTGACGTTGAGAAGAGCGGCCGCCGAGACCCTCGTCATGAAGCCCCCGGCCCGGCCGTTGAAAAGGTAGGGGTCGAGGTCGACCGCCAGGTCCATATAGCGGATGCCGTCGAGGGCGACCGGAAACGGCACGCGCGGGATCTCGACCGCCTCCTGGACGACGTAGCTCTCCGTGATGGCGACCTCGATCGCCGCCTCCCACTCCGCCTGGTCGACGGTCCAGCCGAGGACGACACCCTTGCCGCCGTACTCGTCGTTTGGCTTGAGCACCATTGTCTTCCGGCGCCGGGCGATCTGGGCGACCAGCTCGGGTCGCACGCGCCGCGTCCATGGGATGTGGCGCCTGATCGCCGCCCGCTGGGCAGGGGTGTAAAGGCGCTGGTAGCGGTCGTCGGACAGCAGGGCCAGGCTCATCTTCTTGTGCAGCAGCTTGGCGCGAAAGCTGTTGACCACACACGCGGCGCCCGCCACGTACGCCTCGCGCAGCGCGAGGGTGTCGTCGCCCCGGGCGAGGAGCTCGCTGGTCAGGACCCGCCTGTACACGAGGTTGACGGCCTTTCCCCCCGCGTAGAGCTTGCCCCGCCTGAACTCGAGAGTGCGCGGGTCGCAGATCACGGTCTTGATCCCGGCCTCTTCGAAGAACGTCTTGAACATCTCGAACTCGGGTGCGGTCGGCAGGCCTTCCCAGTCGACGATCGCGATCACAGGCGTCGCGCTCTTCCCCCACTGCCTGAACGCGTGGAGCATCGCGCCCAGCTGGCGGCGGCGCGTCGGCAGGAACTTGCCGCGAAACCGCTTGCGAAACGCCTTCATCACGGGCAGCTGCTTGAAGACGTCGGTCAGGTTGTCGCTGTATGCCATGCCCGCGGGCGACTCCGCGTTGTACTCGACGAAGCGCACCTCATCCGCGAAGAAGCTGTCGAGCCGGACCGACGGCGATGAGAACTTGAAGCCAGGGTCGGCCATGGCCAGCCGCTCTTCCTCCGACTCGAGGCCCAGCTCGCGCCGAAGCTCCGCATCCTGAAGCACCGCCTTCTCGAGAGCCGCCAGGGCGGACGCGACGCCCTCCGCCGCGGAAACGGCTTGCTCGTAGCGGCGGGACGTCAGCAGCTGTGGCCGCATCGCGACGCACAGGGGCCGCTCGCCGAACATCAAACGCCGCTCGCGCTGGCCGTCCGACAGCGCCTGCACGCTATCGGCCGCGAGCCGCTCGTTCTCCAGGAGGGCGTGAAAAGCCGCGACGGGATCCTTCACGCCCCGAGCCTTCAGGTCCGAACGGGTTTCGGCGCCGACGTTTCCTGGACTTGCTTCCACCAGCGGTGCTCTTCGCGCCAGGGCGGGGTGGCTTCTCCGCGGACGTAGGCGAGGACGAGGTCGCTCATCTTCTCGAGCACCCAGCGGAAGTTGTCCTCCTTGATCGAGAAGTTGTCGAAATCGGGCGCGGGGTTCAGGAAGTCGATGGCGTACAGGACGCCGTCTTTGACCGCGAACTCGACCGTGTCCATGTCATAGCCGAGCGCCTCGACCAGGGTTCGCGCGTCCTTTATGGCTTGGTCGCGGAGCCTGCCCTCAACCGGGTTCGAGGTCTGGTAGCGCTCTTCGAACGGCGCCTTGGGGTTGTAGCGGATCGGGAGGATGTTGTCGCGTCCGATGCAGATGCACCGGACGTAGTCGTCCCAGTCGATGAATTCCTGCAGGATCATCGTCTTCAGGCCGGTCTGGTCGTACGCGGTGATGAGCTCCTCCATCGTGCGGACGATGAAGACGTCCTTCCACCCGCCTCCCGTATTCGGCTTGAGTACCGCCGGAAAGCCCGTGTACTCCACGATCGCATCCCAGTCGAGGGGAAACTGCAGGTTGCGCAGCGAGCGGACGTGGTCGATGTCGGGGATGTACTGCTTGTTGGGCAGGACCACGGTTTTGGGCACCGCCACGCCGAGCTTGCGGGCGAGCGTGCACTCGAAGAACTTCTCGTCCGCCTGCCACCAGAAGGGATCGTTGATCACGATCGCGCCCATCAGGACCGCGCTCTTCAGGTGCGCGCGGTAGTAGGGCACCTCATGCGAGATCCGGTCGACCAGCACTGAGTGGTACGGCTCCGCCAGCTCCGAGGTTCCCCCGAGCACGGCGAGCTCGGCCGTGATCCCGTCCGCCTTCCCTTTCCTGTTGACCGTCTCGATGAAGGGGCCCGGGAACGTGTTCTCGCGTCCAACCAGCAGTCCGACTCTCTTTTGGGGGGCCATCTTCCTTCCTCTTTAACTCAGTGGGCGAGGTAGCGCCGCATCATGTCCTTCCAGTAGGGCCAATCGTGCGCCCATCCGGGCCAGATTTCGAGCCCGACCTCCACGCCTTGGTCGCGAAGAAGCCCGGCGACCTTGACCGACTCGCCGAAGTTCGGGTCGTGCTCGCCGGTGGCGATGACCTTGGGGTGCATCGCCCGCAACGGACCCAGGTACGCCTCGTCGGTCAGGCCGGGGAGAAACTCCATCAGGTTGGTGAAATAGCAGTTGTCATCGTGATAGCCGTCGAGCCACTTCGAGGTGTCGTAGGCCCCGCTCAGGGCGATGAACCCGCCCACTCTGGTCGGATGTCTCGCCGCCAACAGCACCGCATGCAGCGCCCCGAAGGAGGCCCCGCACGTCACCGGTGGCTCCGGGAGCCGCGGCAGGATCTCCTCCACGATGTAGGCCTCGAACTGGAGGTGACGGCGGACCCTGTCCGCCGGTGGGCGGTCCCTGGCGTACCACGACTCGCCGTCAACGCTGTCCACACAGATCAGCTGGACGGCGCCGGACTCGATGAAGTCGCTCAGAGCCCCGACGAGCCCGAAGTCCTCCCACTGGTAGAACCGGCCCATCGAGGTCGGGAATACGAGCAGCGGCCTGCCGGCGTGGCCGAAGTGCAGCAATTCCATGTCGCGGCCAAGCGACTGGCTGTATTCCTTGATGTAGTCGCGCTGCACCTCAGCGGTGGTGATGGTCGTGGTGGTCATCGTCATCATTCTCGCGGCCAGTCATTGGAGGATTTATACCGCCCTCGAGAAACCGAGTGGGGTATTGCCGGAGGATCGCTGATGTCCGCAAGAGTTGTCATTCTGTCGCTGCTCCTCTTCATGGTTGGTTTCGGCGCCCACGAGGTGATGCACCTGCTGGTGATCTACGCGGTCGGCGCGGAGGGCTCGATCGTCGCCCGCCCGTGGCGCCTCGGCTACGTGGACTTCACCATCTACGCGCTGCACGCGCAGCCGGCGCATCCGCTAGATGTCGTGCGGCAGGCGATGGTGAACTTCTTCGGTCCGTTCCTGGCGGCACTTCCGCTCGCTGGCCTGTTGCTCTACGTTCGCGAGCCGGTCCCATTCGCCGCGCTGAGCGCAAACGTCGTGATCCTGGTCTTCTACGCGATCATCGAGCTGGCCGACCTGCTGCTGGAGGCGGTGTGGAACGTCGACGTTCCGCTGCTGACCACGCCGGAGTTCAATTACGGGGTCCCGTTGCTCGTGATCGTGGTCACCACCCTGGCCGTGGCGATCCTGTCAGTTGTTCGGGGACGGCCTATCCCCGAGTGACGTGCATGTCGCGACCGGGTGGAGCCCGGGCGCGCTGCCTCCGCCGCAGGCCCAGGCTCGTCCTTCAAACACCGCGAGCTCGAAGCCGTGACGCGGCGACATCATGGCCTCGCTGCTGGTCCACGCTCCGCCGGGCGGGTAGAACGCGAGCTGGTCGACGATCCGGGTCTCGCTCGCGTCCTGGCCGCCCGTCATCACCACGTCGCCGCTCGCGAACGTGGTCGCCCCCGCGCCGCTCGCAGGCTGCGGGAGGTCGGGCAGGCGCGACCACACGCCCGCGGCCGGATCGAAGCAGTCCACGCGCGCGGTGGTCGGCGAGCGGCCTCCGGCGACGCAAGCAGCGCCTCCTGCAGAGAAGCCGGAGACATGGTTGCGGGCGACGGGCAGAGACGGCAGCACCGTCCAGGCGTTGGTGGCCGGGTCGTAAGCCTCCGCCGGCCCGACGTTGCCGCGGCTGTTATTGCCGCCGATTGCGTACAGCTTGCCGGCGGCCGCGACCAGGGCGTGACCGCCGCGCGCGAAGTGCATCACCGCCAGCTCCGTCCAGTGGTCGGAGTCGAGCCTGAACACGCGCGCACTGTCGCGTCCGTTGCTGTGGCCCCCCGCGAGGTAGACGCGATCGTCGAGCGTCGCCGACGAGGGATGGTCGACCGGCAGGGGCAGGCGCGGACCAGCCGCCCAGGCGCTGCCGTCGAACACGTATACCGAGTCGAGGCTTGCCCCGGCGGCGTTGAAGCCGCCCATGACGTACAGGCTGCCGCCGGCTGCCGCCGCGCCTGTCTCCTCGACTGGCGCGGGGAGGGCAGGCTCCTGCCGCTGCGGGGGTGGCGGGCTGGGCGAGGGCGACGGCGAGCTGATCGCCGGCGGTGGAGGCGACGGACTCGGGGTGGTGTGTGCCGCGGGCTGGTTTGACCCGCAGGCCGCGGCCACCATCACGTACGCCAGGCCCACCAGCAGGTTGGTCCGTTTCATCCCGTCGCATAATCCCAGCATGGCGACCGCCCTCTCGCTCACCCACCTGGGCTCTCTGATGCGGGGCGTCCGGAGCGTGGACGAGGTCGGGGCCGACGAACGCGCCGCCGCGCTGGCCAAACGCTCGATCAAAAAGTCGTCGAAGCTGTGGGCGCTCGACCTCGCGGTCCGATGCATGGACCTCACCACGCTGGAAGGCGCCGACACTCCCGGCAAGGTGGCGGCAATGTGCGCCAAGGCGGTGCGGCCGAAGGCCGGCGACGCCACCATCCCGTCGGTCGCGGCGGTGTGCGTGTATCCGCTGCGCATCGCCGACTGCGTGGAGCACCTTCGTGGCACCACGGTGCGCATCGCCTCGGTCGCGACTGCTTTCCCATCTGGCCAGAGCTTCACGACGATCAAGGTCGAGGAGACCGAGCAGGCGGTGCGGGCCGGGGCGCACGAGATCGACATGGTGATCGACCGCGGCGCCTTCCTCTCGGGCGACTACCAGCGCGTATACGACGAGATCGTCGCGGTCAAGGAAGCGTGCGGGCCGGCGCACCTCAAGGTCATCCTGGAGACCGGCGAGCTCGGCACCTACGACGCGGTGCGGCGCGCGAGCATCCTGGCCATGGCCGCCGGCGCCGACTTCATCAAAACGTCGACCGGCAAGGTGCAGCCCGCGGCCACGCTGCCTGTGGCGCTGGTGATGATGGAGTCGATCCGCGATTTCGTCCGCGAGACCGGGCGGCCTGTCGGCTTCAAGGCCGCCGGCGGAATTCGCACGGCGAAGCAGGCGATTGCATATCTCGTGCTCACCTACGAGACGCTCGGGCCCGACTGGATGACTCCAGACCGCTTGCGACTCGGGGCCTCGACTCTCCTCAACGACGTCCTGATGCAGATCGACAAGGAGCGGACCGGCGCGTACCAGTCCCCTGACTACTTCACGATCGACTGATGGCGATCACCAAGAAACAATCCGACGCGCTCGCCAAGCAGGTCTTCGAGTACGCGCCGGCACCCGAGGCGATAGACCACGTCAAGATCCAGCCCCGTTATGGCCTGTTCATCGGCGGGCGTATGGTCGAGGGCCACAGCAAGAAACATTTTCCGACCATCAACCCGGCCACCGAAAAGAAGCTGGCCGAGGTTGTGGAGGCGGATGAGGTCGATGTCGACCGCGCCGTCAAAGCAGCCAGCAAGGCTTTCGATTCGTGGGCTCGCCTATCGCCGTCGCGCCGCGCGAGGTTTCTGTTCCGCATCTCGCGTCTGCTCCAGGAGCGCTCGCGTGAGCTGGCGGTGGTGGAGACGATGGACGGAGGCAAGCCGATCAAGGAATCGCGCGACGTCGACATCCCGCTGAGCGCGGCGCACTTCTTCTACTACGCGGGCTGGGCGGACAAGCTCGAGTGGGCCTTCCCCAACCGCAAGCCGCGCCCGCTCGGTGTCGCGGGCCAGGTCATCCCGTGGAACTTCCCGCTGCTGATGCTCGCGTGGAAGATCGCGCCCGCCCTTGCCGCGGGCAACACCGTCGTGCTGAAGCCCGCCGAAACCACCCCACTGTCGGCGATGGTGTTCGCCGAGATCTGCATGCAGGCCGAGCTGCCGCCGGGCGTGGTCAACATCGTCACCGGCGCGGGCAAGACCGGCTCGCTGGTCGTCTCGCACCCCGACGTGAAGAAGGTCGCGTTCACAGGCTCGACCGAGGTGGGCAAGTCCATCCAGCGCGCGATCGCGGGCTCGGGCAAGCGGCTGACCCTGGAGCTCGGCGGCAAAGCCGCGAACATCGTCTTCGACGACGCGCCGCTCGACCAGGCCGTCGAGGGCATCGTGAACGGGATCT
>VBGV01000221.1 GCA_005880755.1 Chloroflexota bacterium | reverse complement strand
CGCCTGCTCTACCGTTGAGCTACTCCGGAAAAGGGCTCGCTGAGATTCTAAGTGGGCCACCCTCTCAGTCGCCTCTGAGACCCCGCCTTGCGGTTAACAGCCGCCTGCTCTACCGTTGAGCTAGCTCGGATCGACTATCGAATTTTAGGTGGTGCCTTTGCCAGGCCGCCGAAACCGAGCCTAGCTCTTCTCCCGCTTCGGTTCGTACCTCACCACCAACACGCCCTCTTGTCCCATTGGCCTTGAATCCAGCAGCCGGAACGGCCAGGCATGTGGCCTGTCGCTGAACAAACGCTTGCCCATGCCCAGCACGATCGGGAAGACCATGAGGCGCAACTCGTCCACCAGGTCACTTTCGATCAGCGTGTGAACCAGCATGCAGCTGCCGTTGACGAGAAGATCACCTCCACGCTGCTGCTTGAGCTTTGAGATCTCGCCGACGATATCCCCACCGACCACGGTCGTGTTGTTCCACTCGGGGTTCCTCAGCGTGTTTGACACCACGTACTTGCGCATGCTGTTCATCTTGCCGGCGAATCCAACCTCATCGGTTCGCGACGGCCACGCCGCCGCAAATCCCTCATAAGTCTTGCGCCCCAAAAGCAGGGCATCCGCCGAGATCAATTCGTCGAGCTTGAACTTATCGCCCTCCGCGCCGCGATTGAACTGGACCCCCCACCCACCACGGGCGGATCCTTCAGATCCGCCCGGGTCCTCCATCACTCCGTCGACGGAGATGAACTCCGATACAACGAGCTTCGCCATCCAGAGGTCAACTTACTACGCGGCCGCTTCGACCGCCTCCGGCGCGCTTTCCATCGCGGTCGAGCGGGTGAGCGGCACCTGACGCAGGAACACGCTGGCGATCACAGCCACCGCCGCCACCGCCGCCGCGACCAGGAACATGTCGTGCAGCGTGCTCGCGAGCCCGATCGGAGACGGTGGAACGGGCAGTCGATTGACCAGGATCGAGCCAAGCACCGCCGTCCCAATCGTCCCGCCAAGGCTCCGCCAGAACGTCAGCTGGCTCGTCCCCACACCGATCAACCGGTGCGGCAGCCCCGCCTGGATCACCACGAAAGTGAGCGGGAACGTCACGCCGAGCCCCGCGCCGATGATCACGATGTCCCGCGTCACTTCCAACGCGCTCGAGCCGACCGCGACACGAGCGAGCAAGACGAGGCCGAGCACCATCGCGCCCAAAGAGAAGGTGCCCAGCCACCGATAACCCGAAATCCGCGCGATCAAAGCCCCCGTCGCGGTGCTCGTCACGACGACCGCGAGCATCATCGGCGTCAGCAGCTGTCCCGCGTTGGTGGCGCTGACGCCAAGCACTCCCTGGTACAGAAGCGGCACGAAGACGACCGCGCCGAACATGCCGATGCCGCTGAAAAATGAGATCGCAGCCGGAACCGCGAAGACATTGAGACGGAACAGGTGAACCGGAACGACCGGGTGCTCAACCCGTCGCTCGACGAGGAAGAACGCGACCAACATGACCGCCGCGACCACGAGCAATCCGAGTACCTGGAACGACAACCAAGCGTGGTCGCGCGTCATCGAGAGCGCGATCAGCAGCGGAGTCAGACCGGCGAACAGCAGCCCGGTTCCCGCCCAGTCGATGTCGCGCAGCCTTGCACTCGAGCGCACGACCGGCAGCTGAGACGCGACAAGGAGCACGGCCGCGATTCCGAGCGGGACGTTGACGTAGAAGACCCATCGCCACCCGGGGCCGTCGGTCAGATATCCGCCCAGCGTCGGTCCGATCACCGACGACAGGCCGAACACCGCCCCGAAGACACCGCTCATGCGGGCTCGCTGCTCCGGCGGGAAGACGTCGGCCAGCACCGCGAACGTCGACGCGAACAGCACCCCGCCGAAAACTCCCTGCAGGGCGCGGAACCCCACCAAAGACGCCATGTTGAAGGACGTGCCGCACAGCGCCGACGCGGCGATGAACCCGACCATCCCCGCGAGCAGGAACGGCTTTCGACCGAACATGTCGCCGAGCTTGCCGGCCACCGGCACCAGCGCCGTCGACGTGATCAGGTACGCCGTCGTCACCCACGCGTAGTACTGCAGGCCGTGCAGCTCCGAGACGATGCGCGGCATCGCGACACCGACCACCGTCTGGTCCAGCGCGGCCAGCAGCAGCGCCATCGCCACGCCCAGGGTGGCCAGGAGCGCCGACGTCCGAGACAAGCCTTGGGTCATCGATTACCTCCTCAGAAAAAGGCCGACGAACAACGACCTGACGTTATCGGCCATTGCGGCAAGATCCATTCCGCAATAAGATCCAAGATCAGGAAAAGTGCTCAACACATCCGCCCGCCTTCTCCGCCTCCTGACCCTGCTCGAATCGCGCCGGGAGTGGTCCGGCGCCCAGCTCTCCCAAAGGCTCGAGATCAGCGCCCGCACCGTGCGCAACGACATCACCCGCCTCAGGGCGCTGGGCTACCCGGTCGAGGCCACGCCCGGTGTCGCGGGCGGCTATCGCCTCGCCTCCGGCGCCGCCATGCCTCCCCTGCTCCTCGAGGACGACGAGGCCGTCGCGGTCGTGGTCGCCCTACGGTCGTCGGCCGGCGGTGGTGTCTCCGGAATCGAGGAGACCTCGGTCCGAGCACTGGTCAAGCTCGAGCAGGTCTTTCCCGCCCGGCTAAGACATAGAGTCAACGCGCTGCAGGCATACACCGTCGCGATCACGTCGCAAGGACCGACCGTGGATCCGCACGTCCTCGCCACGATCGCGGGCGCGTGCCGCGACTATGAGGTGATGCGGATCGATTACCAGAAGCACGACGGCACCGAGAGCGTGCGCTCGGTCGAGCCTTACCGCCTTGTCCATCTCGGAAGGAGGTGGTACCTCGTGGCCTGGGATCGGGACAGAAACGCATGGCGCACGTTCCGGCTCGACCGCATGAAGTTGAAGCCACCGACCGGCCCCCACTTCAACCCTCGCGACCTTCCCGCCGAGGACATCGCGGCCTACGTCATGCGCAGCGTCCGCTCAGCGCCGGCCAAATACGAGGCGCGCATCCAGGTCAAAGCGCCCGCCCAGATGATCGCGGAGCGCGTGCCCCGCGAGGTCGTCGTCGAGCCGATCGACGACAACACCTGCACCGTGCACGCCCGCGCCAACTCCGTCGAGATGCTGGCTCTCTACCTCGGCATGCTCGACGCCGACTTCACGGTCGCGGAGCCGCCCGAGCTGATCGCCAGGCTCAACACGCTCGCCGAGCGCTACTCGAAAGCCGCGGGCAATGCCGGTTAAGCCCATCCAAACGGAGCGCCTCGAGCTCATAGCGTTCGAGCCCGAGGCAATCCGCCATCTCATCCAGGGCGAGCGCGACTTCGACCTACCGAAAGACTTCCCAAGCCAGGATGACATCGACGGATTCCTGTCCATCCAGCTCCACCGCATGGAGGCCTCGCCCGATCGCCGCGACTGGATGGCCCGTCTGATGATCACGCACACCAGGCAGGTCATCGGGCACTGCGGCTTTCACGGCCCGCCCGAGGTCATCGGCCGCGCCGAGATCGGCTACACCGTGTTCACCCAGTTCCGCGGAATGGGCTACGCGAAAGAAGCGGCGAAAGCGCTGGTCCAATGGGCTTTCGCGCAAGGGGAAAAAGAGGTCTACGCCAGCGTCTCGCCAGAAAACGCGCCCTCCCTCGCGGTCGTAAAGAGCCTCGGGTTCAAGCAGGTCGGGACGCAGGACGACGAGGTCGACGGCCTCGAGCTCGTGTTCGTGGTGCAGCAGCCAAAACCGATCTCGCGATGAACGCGTCATGCGCCCGCTCGACCTCCGCTGCCACCGCGATCGCGGTGTCGACGAACGCGGCCACCGCAGGCGGCCGGTAGCGATCCCGATGCCACAGCACGACGAGCACGCGCGGCGGCACGGTTTCGGACAGCTGCAGCAGCCGCACCTTCGGGTCGGTCTCATCCACGGCGAGCAGCGGAGCCAGGGCAAAGCCCAGCCCTGACGCCACCATCGCCTGCACCGTCCCGTTGTCGTTGGTTCGAAACACAACGCGCGGACGAACCCCGCGTCCCAGGAGGAAATCCTCCGCCAGGTCCTGGTGCTTCCCATGCTGGAAGCCGATCATCGGAAGTCCTGCCAGGTCGCCAATTCGAGGCCGGTGTGATGCCATTGAGGACCCCGCCGGCGTCACCAGCACGTACGGATCGCGCATCAGCTCCCGCACCTCGAACGGCCCCGAAGGGATGGGCTGGATGGCAAAGGTCAGGTCGAGGTCGCCCCGTTCCACCGCGTCGATCAGGTCGTTGTCGTGCGCGGCCTCGCTCAGCTGCACGTCGACGTCCGGCCACCGCAGCTTGAAGCGCCGCATCACCTCGGGCAGAACCTTGTTGGCCACGCTCTGGTAGATGCCGACGCGCAGAGAACCGGACCGGCCGGACGCGTAGGCGCGAAAGTCCGCCTCGGCCGCGCGCAACCGCGATTCGATCGCCTCCGCGTGGCCGAGCAAAACGCGACCGGCCTCCGTCAACGACACCGTGCGGCGGCCTCGAGATCGCTCGATGAGGCGCTGCCCGACCAGGGCCTCGAGCGCGCCCACATGATCGCTGACCGTCGACAGCGAGCTGTTCAGCTGCTCCGCCGCGGCCCAGAACGTCCCCGTCTCGGCGACCGCGCGAAGCGCCCGCAGATGCTTGATCTCGACGCTCTGCCAATTGTCCGGCATTCCGATATTTTACGAGGAAAACACATGTTGCTTCGGAGATTCAATATGGGAAGACTGAGGTCATGGAGGCTCTCATGGCGGTCCTGCTGCTCATCCTGCTGGCGATGCTGGCGATGCGCTGGGGCGTCGACTCGCGTCCCGTCGACGCGGAGCGCCCAACTCGCTG
>VBGV01000220.1 GCA_005880755.1 Chloroflexota bacterium | reverse complement strand
GCCGCGCTGTACGCGTCGGGCAGCCAGCTGTGGAAGGGGAAGAGGGGGGTCTTGATCGCGAAGGCCAGGGCGAAGACGAAGAACAGCCCGAACTGCATCCCCGGCGATGGCGCGAGCGTGGCGAGCTTCGACAGGTCGAATGTCTGCTTGCCCGTGACGACGTACTCGCCGATGACGCCGACCAGCATCAAGAGCGATCCCGCCAGGGTGTAGAGAACGAACTTCAGCGCCGCCCATCCCGGCCGCGCGCCCTCGCCGTACAGCCACAGCAGGAAGTAGGCGGGGATGAGCATCGCCTCCCAGAACACATAGAAGAGGACGAGGTCGGTGGCCATGAAGACGCCGGCAAGACCGGCGGACATCGCGAGCATCAGACCGACGAACCCACCTGTACGCGCGCTGACCGGCGTGGCGAGGATCGCGATCACCGTGAGGAACGCGTTCAGGACGACGAGCCACAGGCTGATGCCATCCACGCCGAGGCGGTAAAAGATGCTGAGCTGCGGGATCCACGGCACCCGCTCGGTGAACTGGTAGCCGTGGTAGCCGGGCGCAAAACTGAAGGCCACGAAGGCCGCGATGAACAGCGCCACCAGCGCCACGAGGACGCCGAACCACTTGGCCAGGCGCGGCGGCAGGAACGCGACCAGCGCGCCCCCGATGAGCGGCATCAGCCACATCGCGGTCAGCGTCATGTCAGCGCCCTCACCAGCAGCAGCACCCCCGCGATCGACACGACGCCGACCACGAACACGAGCACATAGTTCCGGAAGTAGCCGCTCTGGGTCAGGCTGAGCTCGCCCGCGCTCCAGCGCGCGAGGGCTCCCGTATCGACCACGGCCGCGTCGATGACGGGCCGTTCCACGTCACGCTGCAGGAAGCCGGCGACCCAATCCAGCGGCCGCACGAAAACGGCGTCGTAGATCTCGTCGAAGTAGTACTTGCGCTCGAGCAGGCGTTGGGCCCACGGCACGTACGCGGTCCACGGGCGCATGCGCATGGCCCAGACGAACAGCGCCGCGGCCAGGAGCATGGTCAGAAGGGTGAGTGCGATTTCGGCGCCTCCGCCCTCCCATCGTTCGGATCCGACGGCCGAGGTGAGGAAGTTGGAGACCTCATCGGTGCCGAAGCCGAGGGCCTTGGTTTGCAGGAGGCCGCCCACCGTCGCCAGCACTGCGAGGATCGCAACCGGCACGAACATCACCGCCGGCGCCTCGTGCGGGTGCTCGACCGGGCGCTGCGGCGACGGCTTGCCCCAGAACGAAAGCCACCACATGCGGCCGGTGTAGAAGCCGGTGATGAGGGCGGTGACGAAGCCGATGAACCACAGGAAATGCACGACGGTGTCATCCGGCTTGGAAAACGCCGCGCCGAGGATCTGCTCCTTGGAGAAAAAGCCGACGAACGGAAACACGCCGACGAGCGAAAGCGAGCCGACCAGGAAGGCGATCGAGGTCGGGCGCATCTGGTTCCACAGGCCGCCGTATTTGCGCATGTCCTGCTCGTCATGCATGGCGTGGATGATGTTGCCCGCGGCCATGAAGAGCAGGGCCTTGAAGAACGCGTGCGACAGGAGGTGGAAGAAACCCGCGGCGTAGGCGCCGATGCCGACCGCGAGGAACATGTAGCCGATCTGGCTCATCGTCGAGTACGCGAGCACGCGCTTGATGTCGGTCTGGACGATGGCGATGGTCGCCGCGAAGAGGGCGGTCACCGCGCCGACGATGGCCACGGCGCCATGCGCGTAAACGGCTATGTCGTAGATGGGATGCATGCGGCCGACGAGGTAGACGCCCGCGGTGACCATGGTCGCGGCATGGATCAGCGCGCTGACGGGAGTCGGACCTTCCATGGCGTCGGGCAGCCAGGTGTGGAGCGGAATCTGCGCCGACTTGGCGATCGCTCCGACGAGCAGGAGAAAGGCCGCGAGCTCGAGGCTTGGGCTGTCGCTCACGAAGTGAACCGTCGAATTCGAAGCGCAAAGCTGGCCGAACTGGCATGGCTGGCTCGGCGTGAGATCCCGGAAGACATCCGCGAATCTCACGGAGTGGAGGTCCATGAAAATGATGAAGGTGCCGAGGATCATGCCGACGTCGCCGATCACGTTCATCACAAAGGCTTTGCGTGCCGCGACCACCGCCGAGTGGCGCTGGTACCAGAACCCGATCAGCAGGTAGGAGCTCAGGCCGACCAGCGCCCAGCCGGTGATCAGGAACACGAAGTTCCCGGCCAAGACCAGCAGCAGCATCGAGAAGATGAAGATGTCCATGTAGGTGAAGAACCGGGCGTAGCTCGGGTCGTCCTCGTGCTCCATGTAGCCGACGGCGTACGTGACGATCAGCCCGCCCACGCCGGTGATGACCAGGCACATGAAGATCGACAGGTTGTCGATCAGCAGGTTGAAGGGCACCTCGAACGTGCCGCTCTTGATCCAGGTCCAGTAGGTAAAGTCGCCGGACGCTTTGCCGAAGAACAGGGCAAGCACACAGACGAACGAAGCCCACACGACGCCGGGGCCGACGATCACGGTGAAGATGCGCGGCAGCCTCCAACCGCGACCGGCAAGCAGGATCGCGCCGGCGGCGGGGAAGAGGAGGATCAGCAGCGCGAGCGCCTGGTTGCTCATCCCCTCAGCTCGCTGAGCTCGTCGATGTCCTCGGCGTCACGCGTCCGGAAGATGTCGACCAGGATCGCCAGCCCGACCACCGCCTCAGCGGCCGCGACGGTCATCGACATCAGCGCGAACAGCTGGCCCTCGAGGTTCTGCAGCTGACGCGAGAACGTGACGAGCGTGAGGTTGGCGGCGTTGAGCATCAGCTCGATCGAGATCAGGATCACCAAGGGGTTGCGGCGAACCAGCACTCCCACCGCCCCGAGCACGAACAGGATCGCGCTCAGCAGCAGGAACCAGGACGTGTCCAGCTGCGAGCCGCCGATATCGAGCGTCACAGATCGTCGATCCGCTTGCGGCTGAGGTAGATCGCGCCAATCGCGGCGACGAGGAGGAGGATCGACGTCAGCTCAAAGGGGTAGAGGTACGTGGTGAAGAGGCCGACGCCGATCGACTGCACGGTGCCGAAGAACGACATGTCCGCCTTGTCTGGCTGCCGGTACTGGACGCCCTGGAGCATCGCCCACATCAGGCCGAGCAGCACCAGGACGAAGAGCGCAGACAGCCATGTCTGAAAGCGAAGGCGTCCGCGGCCGAGCTCGCGCGCCGGTCCGAGCAGTGCGATCACGAACAGGAACAGGACCATGACCGCGCCGGCGTAGACGATGATCTGGACGGCGAAGACGAACTGCGCGCTGAGGAGCAGGAACAGGACCGAGAGCGCGAGCATCACGAGGACCAGGCTCAAGACCGACCGGATCGGCTGCCGGAACGTGACGACGCCGATGCCCCCGAGCACTGCCATCGCAGCGGCAACGAAAAAAACCGCGATTGCCAACTACTTCGGTTCCTTGGAGTCGAGGCGGGCCTGTACCTCAGGCGGCAGCGGCTCCAGCAGCTTCTCCTTGGTGTAGATGAACTTCTCGCGGCTCGTGTCCGACAGCTCGTACTCCGGCCCCAGCACGATCGCCTGCACTGGGCACGCCTCCTCGCAGTAGCCGCAGAAGATGCAGCGCAGCATGTTGATCTCGTAGGTCTTCGCGTAGCGCTCCCCGGGCGAGACGCGGTTCTCGTCGGTGTTCTCCGCCGCGATGACCAGGATGCAGCCGACCGGGCAAGCCGCCGCGCACAGCTCGCACCCGATGCAGCGCTCGAGTCCATTGTCATAGCGCCGCAAGTAATGGCGCCCGCGATAACGCTCCGAGCGCGGCGTCTTCTCCTCCGGGTACATCGTGGTGACGACCGGCCGGAACGTTTCGGTCAGCGTGGTCTTCAGTCCCGTCAGCAGCGCGGCGACATCACTGACCACGCTGGGCTCTCCCCCTCTCCCCTTCAGGGGAGAGGGCTGGGGTGAGGGGGTGGGGTTCTTGTCCTCGTCGCTCATTTGTTTAACCCCCCACCGCGACCAGGATGATCGCGGTCACGACAACGTTTGCGATTGCCAGCGGCAGCAAAACCTTCCAGCCCAGGCGCATGAGCGTGTCGTAGCGGAGACGGGGAAAGGTGCCGCGCAGCCAAATGTATAGGAACAAGACGAGCACGACCTTGACGAAGAAGGCCAGCACTGGCGGCACCACCCACAGGTACCAACCGCCGAAGAACAGGAGCGTGGCGAGCGCCGAAACCGTGATCACGTTCAGGTACTCGGCGAGGTAGTACATCGTGAACTTGAGGCCCGAGTATTCGGTCAGAAACCCGCCGATGAGCTCCTGCTCCGCTTCCGGTAGGTCAAACGGCGTGCGGTTGGTTTCCGCGGTCGCCGCGATGACGTAGATGATGAAACCGACCGGTGTCAGAAGGATGAGGGGGATCGGTCCCGTGTACGGCCCCCAGTGCACCGTGTACTCGACGATCTCGCGCAGGCGAAGCGAGCCGACGATCATAAAGGTCGGCACCAGGGCCAGACCGAGCGCCATCTCATAGCTGATGAGCTGGGCCGCCGACCGCAGGCCGCCCAGCAGCGAGTACTTGTTGTTCGACGCGTAGCCGCCGAGGACGATCGCGTAAACGTTCAGGGAGCTGACCGCGAAGATCACCAGGATCCCGACGTTCACATCGGCGATCCAGTACTGGACGTTGTACCAGAGGCCGATCGGGATCACCGACCACGCGAGGAACGC
>VBGV01000209.1 GCA_005880755.1 Chloroflexota bacterium | reverse complement strand
GTCCCCCTCGACAGCTGGACGGAGCTCGTGGTGGCCAACGGCTTCTACGACCAGGCGGGGTTCTGCCTGTTGGGCGATATCCACGACAAGTGCTCCTACGGGCCGTGGAAGCGCGGCCTCAACAAGGTGATGCTCGAGGAGAACTTTCACCTCCGCAACGGCCGGACGTGGATGAAGCGGATCAGCGCCGCGGGCGGATCGGCCAAGGACGAGCTGCAGCGCGCGGTCGACTGGATGTTTCCGCTGAGCGTGGAATGGTTCGGGCTTCCCGACGACAAGAAGATGCATTCGACCCAGCTCGAGTACCGCCTCAAGGGACTGACCAACGACCAACTGCGCCAGTGGTGGCTCTCGACCGTCGTGCCGTACTGCGAGCAGATCGGCGTCAAGGTGCCCGCTCACAAAGAGACCCGCGAGGGAAAGGACGTCTGGGAGCTCGATTACCCGTTCCCTTGCGAGTTCGACGCAGGGGCGAAACGATGGGACTTCAAGCAGCCGAGCACGTGGGACGACGTGCTGGCCCGCTGGCGCGCACGTGGCCCGCGCAACGCCGAGATGGTCGCAATGTTCCAGGAAGAGTTCCACAACTTCCGCAAGGCGCACAAACAAGAGTCATGACCGAGAGCCTGTGGGCGGCACTCTCGGAGGTTCAGGATCCCGAGATGCCCGTGAACCTCGTCGACCTCGGAGTGATCTATGACATCCGCCGCCAAAACGGGACGGTGGACGTCGACCTCACCTTCACCGCGATGGGCTGCCCCGCGTCAGAGTTCATCCTCGACGACGTGCGTGAGCGCCTGCTGCGCGAGGAGGGCGTGAACGAAGTAAGGATCAACCTCGTCTGGGATCCGCCGTGGACGGCGGCCCGGATCACGCAGGCCGGCCGCGACGCGCTCGAGTCCTGGGGCCTCGCCGTTTGAGCGGTTACAAGCGCGTCAGCGGTGACGCGGTCGAATACGAGGTGTTTGCGCGCAAAACCCGCGTCGAGCCGTTGCACCAGGTGGGCAGCGTCGTCGCGCCGGACGCAGATCTCGCGATGGCCTACGCCCGCGCGACGTACGACGAGGAGCGCTGGTGCGAGATGGCCATCGTGCGCAAGGAGGACGTCATCCATCTCTGGTCGCCGGGCGACGCGTGAGCCTACGCGCCCCCTCGCTCGAGGCGGACATCGCGGCCGCCGCGATGGGCCTCGACGACCTCGGCCACAGCCGCGTCCTTTATGGATGTCTCGAACCGCTCGGGGCCGACCCTCGCGGGACTGAACGCGAGTCCGATGCCGCCAGCCTTCGCAATCTCCCCTACTTCGACGAGCCGTGGACCGAGTGGAGTCAGTTCGTCGCCGCCAACGCCATCCTCGACACCGCATTCACGGTGATGATCGAGGCATGCGTCAACGGGTCGGTCGAGGTGCTGCAGCACCGCCTGCGCAAGATGCTGATGGAAGAGCGCTACCACTTCCTGCACGGACGATCCTGGCTGCGCTCGGGTATCGAGACGGGCCCCCTGAATCGGGCGTGGCAGGAGGCCATCGAGTGGTTCGGGCCGCCGGATGGCGATACTGCGCGCCTACATCGCGAAGGCAAGCTCAGCATGGGCCCGGCCGAGCTGCGAGGACGCCTCGAAGAGCAGATGGAAACGAAGGCACCGCAAACCGAAGTCGACTGGAAGCAATGGGACGCCGTGCGCAGGCGCGGCCGCAAAGGCGCGATCGACGCCCACACTTTCGGCATGCTGCGTGGCCTGGAGGAGAAGAAGTACGCGCCGCCCACCGCCGCGAAACAAGCCGCGACCTGACCCCCGCTGCCCGCACTGCACGGCGAGGGACGCTGAGGTGATCTCCCTGTTCGGGACGCAGGCGATGACGCTTCAGTACCGCTGCCGCAAGTGCGGCACCGTCTTCGAAGCCATCAAGTACGACTGAGAGTCAGCGTGGCCAGGCTCATTTACGCGGCGATCACGTCTCTGGACGGCTACGTGGCGGATCGGGACGGTCGCTTCGATTGGGCGGCGCCCGACGAAGAGGTGCACACCTTCGTCAACGAGCTCGAGCGCCCCGTCGGCACATACCTATATGGCCGCCGCATGTACGAGGTGATGGTTGCCTGGGAGACGATGCAAGTGGCTGACGAACCTCCCGCCATTCGCGATTACCAGGAGATCTGGAAGGCGTCGGATAAGATCGTCTATTCGCGGACGCTTCAGAAGGCATCCAGCGCCAGGACGCGCATCGAGCGAGACTTCGACCCCGAAGCAGTCCGCCGGTTGAAAGCGGCGGCGGAACGCGATATCTCGGTGGGCGGGCCCGACGTCGCCACCCAGGCGATCAAGGCCGGCCTGGTCGACGAGTACCACCTGCTCATCGCACCAGTCGTGGTCGGAGGCGGCACCGCCTCCCTCCCGACCAACGTCCACCTGAAGCTCGAGTTGCTCGACGAGCGCCGCTTCACGAGCGGCGTGGTTCATCTCCACTACCGCAGCGTCTAGGAGCCTTTCACGTCGTCCTCTTCCGTGCCTTCGGCCGACCTGCGACGGCGCATCAATGCCAGCGGCAACCCCGCCAGCACAACGACCACGATCAGGACCGCGACGATGATCGGGAGGGCCTGCCCGCCGCCGATGGTCACCACTCCCCCCGGCGGTGGCGTGGTCGACGACGCGTAGCCCGCGGCAAAGTAGCCGAGCTTGTCGGTCGATGAGTAGATCGTGTACGGCTGACCTTGCGACGTGCGCTCCAGCAGAGTCCACGGGCCATTCGGATCGTCGGCGCGATAGATGTCGTCGGGGTGCGGCTTGAGGTTCGAGTAGAGCAGCGTGATGTTCGCCTTCTTCTTCAGCGGCGCGTCGGAGATGATGCGATAGACGTTGGTCACGAACCGGACGTCCTTCGGCTCAGGGCAGGTGTCGAGCGGCGTGATGTCGACCGAGACTGTGCTCTTGCCGGCGACGTCGAACGAGTCCGGCAGAAACCCGATCACTATCTGTCCGTCGCTCGTGTAGACAGACCACGCTTCGGTCTTCCCGTTGGTCACCTTGATATCGGCGTGCCCTGAGCTCGGCTTGGTGTTGGCTCCGGCCTGGGGCGGGGGGCACGTCCACCGGTACGGCTCCGTCGGGCCGAAGCCGTCATAAAAGCCCGGCGCCACCATCCAGGCGGCAAGCACGTAAGCGATCGCGGCGGCGGCGAGCAGCGTGAGGCGCTTCACAGCGCGAGGTCGGCGATCACGTGGCCGATGAGGGGCGCCACGAGGTCCTTGCAGGCCCACCGCCACAACCCGAGCAGAAGACCCGCGGCGGCAACCGCGACCAGGAACTCCGGTGGATGCGAGAGGGCGTGGGCCAGGGTCCACAGCAGCGTGCTGCCGCCGATCGCGAGCGGCGCACCGCCTAGCTCATCGAGCAACGTATAGAGAGCTCCGCGGAACGCAAGCTCCTCGCCGATCGACACCGCGATGGCCGCCGCCGCAAGCCCGGCGGGAAGCAGCGGAGCTGCGGCGCCTCGTGCGGCCGCCGGCAGAACCAGCACCGCGCCCAGGGCGAGGCCGCCGACGACCCGCAGCGCGAAACGCGATGTGCCCAGGCCGAGACGCTCCGCAGGCCAGCCGAGCGCCGCCAGTCCCAGCGCGGCCCCGCCGAGCAAGAGTGCGGCCACGACGAATCGTGAGTTCTGCGCCAGAAGCGCACGCGTCCACTCCACAGCCAGCACGTAAACAGCGACAGCGCCGGCGCGAAGCACCGGACGGCTTATGGCGATCGACGTCAACGCGCCAGCCGATCCGGTGCGGCGTAGACATTGAAGCGCTCGCCACGCAGAAAGCCGATCAACGTCTGGTTGAACTCTCGCGACAGCGCTACCGCCAGGCTGGAAGGAGCTCCGACCGCCGCGAGCACCGGAATCCCCGCGGTGATCGACTTCTGGACGATCTCGTAGCCGGCCCGTCCGCTCACGACCAGGATCGCGTCGCGCATCGGCAAGCGACCGTCGAGCAGCATCCGTCCGACCACCTTGTCGACCGCGTTGTGCCGGCCGATATCCTCCCGCATGCAGATCAGCTCACCCGAGGGGTCGAACAGTCCCGCGGCGTGCAGCCCACCCGTGCGCTCGAACACGCCCTGGCCGGATCGCATGCGCTCCACGAGCCCGGTCAGCAGGGCGGGATCGATGACGGGCCCCGCGCGCAGCTCCGCCAGGTCGCGCCGCAGATCTTCGATCAACACCGCGCCGCATACGCCGCACGCGGAGCTCGCCAGCATCGACCGTTCCGGTTTGCGTCGCGGCGCGCGTGCGAGGTGGATGTCGACCTGGTTGGAGTCGACGATGGATGCGTCGATCGTGATCTCCGAGGCTGTCTCGCCCGACTCCGCGCTGATTCGCATGAGTCGAACATCCTCGAGGGAGCGGGCGATGCCTTCCGCGAACATCAAGCCCAGGGCCAGCTCGATGTCCTCGCCCGGCGTGCGCATCACGACCGAGAGTGGCCGGCCGTCGAGCATCAACTGCAGGGGCTCTTCGGTGACGACCGCATCCGGCACGTCGCTCCATTCGCCCGAAGACCATTTGCTGATCCGGATGCCGGGCGCCGGGGGTTTGGCCAATCAGCCCTCGGCGACCCGCAGGTGGCGCGCCCCTCGCGGCACCGCGGTCGTGGTCGCAAAGCCCCGCCATGAAGTGACTCGTTCAGGCTTGAGCTCGACGACCGGCGGGACCTCTGAGCCTTCGATGCCGTACCGCTCGGCGATCGCGTCGCTCTCGCTCGAGGGTGCGAAGGTGCCGCGGACACATGCTCCCACCATCATCGAAGGCCGAAAGCGATGGTGCGATTCGACGACCAGCGCGCCCGGCGCGCCAGAGCGCGGGCGTCCGCTGGTCGGAGCGACGCTCACCTCGCCACGGTCGACCTCCCAGAACGCGGGACGGATGACGGGCTGCCCTCCCTCGATCCAGCAGGCGTAGCCGCGCGACACGCCGGCCAGGCGCCGGCTGACCTCGGCCGGGACAGCCGGTACGCGGGCGGCCTGAGCCGGTGGAAACGGCGCGTCTTCGATGAGGTCCGCGTCGCTCAACTTCAGGCGCATCACGACTCGGTTGTACGGCATCCACTCACGCGGCAACCGCGCCAGGTCGAGGGCGTAGCCCGCGATGAAGGGGGCGTTTCGCAGCGCGTAACCCGCCATACCGAGGAAGTAGCCGGGACCTTCCAGCATCGCCCGAATCTGGCTCGACACCTGGAGTGGGTCGAACACCTCGAGTGCGCCCCGGAGCAGGACCGCCTTCGTACCTCCGTCGACGAGGAAGGCGGCCCTCGGATCGCGCTTGGCGATGATCGTCTTGGCCGCATAGCGAGAGGTGGTCATCCACAGCGAGCCGCTCGCGAAGCTGAACACCGCGGGGTTCACCAGGGGCAGCCGGCGGGCGCGCAAAGCCAGCATGCCGATCGAGCTGCGGCCGACGATCGCGCTCGCTTCGCGGGTCAGCTTCATGGGAGCAACTTTAGAGACTCGGTCGAGAACCCTCGGCGAGAGATTCGGCGATCCAGGTGGCCGAGATCCGGGTGAAGCGACGAGCAGCGCAGCGAGCGCATGCGACATGCGTGAGCGAGCAGCGCAGGAGCTGAACCCGGAGATCGGCCGCATGGGCGCCGAAGATCCGTCGAGGGCTTCCTCGACCGAGCCTCAAGTTTCCAGGAGTTTGCGAATTCGATCTAGCGCTTGCTCCAGGCGTCGTCGGACCAGGAAATCCAGGCGCCTCGCGATCGCCGCCCCGAGCACCGAAGCTGGCGGCTGGTATGTGATCCGGAGCTCGATCCGCACGCCCTGGGGCACCTCCTCGAAGGTGAAACCACCCTCTTGCTTGATCAGCCCGGACTCTGAGACCCAGCCGATCTCCCGAGGTCGCCTCCAACGGTCCAGTCGGAGCACGTTCTGCAGCGGCAGCCCGAGCGCGCGCATCTCGACCCGGAAGCGGGCGCCGGCGCCCTGCGTTTTGGTTCCGATCGGCTCCCACCGGCTGACTCCATCGAGCACCTCGGCCACGTGCCTGTGGTCGGCGAAATAGTCGAAGGCGCGCTCGGGCGTGGTCTTGACGGTGACCGCCGCCGAGAAATCAAGCTTTGCCACTCACACACGAAGATATGCGTGTGGTGACCTGGGACGCCGGGCGCGTCTCGACGCGGGCTTCCGTCGCTGTGGCCGCTCCCCTGACCGGAGCCGCCCTGCGCGACGCGTACGTCGACGCGGTCCGCGTGTTGACCTTCGGGCTCGTCAGGGTGCGCCACAGCTCGCTGGTCGCGGGTCCGGTCGAGCTCTTGCGTCTGGGCGCACCCAGGGTGACCCGCAACGCGGTCGAATGGCCGATCGAGGGCGGCCTGCTCGCGGGGCGGCCTGGCGGACGGCTGCGTGTGCAGGCCTCGGGCGGGCAGGTAGAGGCGACGGTTGCCGGTTACACGCCGAGCCTGCCCCGGCCCATCTACGACTTCACGCACCTCCAGGTGCACCAGCTGTTCACCAGGCTCTACCTCCTGCGGCTCCGCGGCCCCGAACCGGCCCCCGGGCCGCGCGCTTCATCGGAGGATCGGTTTCGCGCCGCGTCCGTGGACGTCGCCTTCTGCCTGACGCTCGCCCGCGTCACCGGGCGCCCTCGCTGGGGCAGAACGCTGGCCATCGCGATCGCCTATCACGTCGCGTGCTGGAGCACCTCCGGCCGCACGCTCGGCGGTGTCGTGATGCGGCAGCGAGTGGTCTCGGTCGACGGCTCGCGGCTGACCCCAACGCAGTCGCTGCTGCGGCTCGCGTTGCTCCCGGTGTCATGGCTCATGCACAAACCGCTGCACGACGAGCTCGCATCGACTGAAGTCATCCGAGACTGAGACGTCTGATTCCCCACCGCTGACGCCTACGGAGCCAAATCACGGCGCTCGATAAGCGCCGTTGGATACAACGAGGCGAAATACGATCCGGATTCGCCCAAAAGTAAGGGGCGGCACTCTGGCCGCCCCTTAAGCAATTGACGGTTAGATTGTTACGCGCGGGCTCCTGAGGACATTCCGCCCTGCATCCAGAGCGCCGGCTTGTTCGGGTAAAGCACGAGGACGAGCACCGCGACGAGGATGCCGATGATAAAGGCGACGATGTCGAAGCGACCGATCGTGATCTGCGTGAAGACCTGGTACACGATGTCCAGGATCGCGTAGAGAATCAGAGCGCGAACCCAGCTGATGTTGGCGATCGGGTCAAATCCGGCGATCATGATGCCCGCGCCGAATGCGATGCCGGCCACGGGTGCCGTCACGCCTGCCCCGCTGTCGAATGGGAACACGGCCACGCCGACGAAGCTCGCCGCTGAGCCAACTACGAGCAGGACTCCCATGACCCACATGAGAATCTTGAGCGCCAAGGGATTCCACTTTGCCACTACTTGCCTTCCTCCATTTTTCGACCGCGGTTGAATGCGTAATTGCTGAGCGGGCGGCCGTTCAGGTGCAACTTATAGGCTGATTGCACGCAATAAGCAACCTCTTACGAGGCAAAAACTTGCGCCCCCCGCAGCCAGACAACTCGCGGGCTGAGCCCATAGGCCCAGGCGAACGCCCCTTCGTGCTCGGCCTCCCAGAGCACGAGGTCGGCCAGTTTGTGGGGCGCCACGACGCCGCGATCTGATCTCGAAAGCGAGTACGCGCCGCCGAGCGTCGCGGCCAGGACGGCCCGCTCGACCGACATTTTGAACACCGCGACCGCGAGGGCGATCACGGCGCTCATGCTGGTCAGGCCGCTGGTGCCCGGGTTGTGATCCGTGCCCAGCGCGATCACGGCCCCGGCGTCGATGAGCTCCCTCACGGGCGGCAGCTGGCCGATGGACAGAGCGGTGCCGGGAGCCAGTGTCGCCACCACGCCCGCCCGGGCGAGCGCGATCGCGTCGCCGCGGTTGGCGCGCAGAAGGTGATCGGCCGAGGCCGCGTTCAGCTCGGCGGCGAGTCGCGCGCCGCCGGTTCGATCGAGCTCGTCGGCGTGGATGCGTGGAATCAACTTCGCCTTGAGGCCGGCCTTCAGGATCGCGCGCGACTGAGGCACGCTGAAGTAGCCGCGGTCGCAAAACACGTCGCAGAAGCGCGCGCCCGCTAGGTACGCGTCGTCGCACCAGTCGGCGACCTGCCTTGCGTAAGTGCCCATGCGGGCCGAACGATCTGGCGGCAGGGCGTGCGCGGCCAGGAACGTGACCTCGATGCGCGGCAGGTCCTTGCGCTTACCCAGGCGTGCGAGCAACCGCGTCGACTCGAGCTCTCCCTCGCGCTGGAGGTGATATCCGGTCTTGGCTTCTACCGTGGTCGCACCGCCTTCGAGCCATGACCACAGCCTGCGTGCAGTCGCCTGCTCGAGCACGCTGATCGGTTCCTCGCGCGTCGCCTTCACAGTCGCCTTGATGCCACCGCCCGCCTTCGCGACCTCTTCGTACGAAGCTCCCGCAGACCGCATCGCAACCTCTCGCATGCGATCGCCTGCGTAGACGGGATGCGTATGCGCGTCGATGAGGCCTGCCGTGACGAGGCCGTTGGCGCAGTCATCCTCCTCATTCACCGACTCCAGCAGCTCCCGCGGTTCATCGCCGTGCTTGCCGCACCACGCGATCTGTTCTCCATCGCAGATCACGGCCGCGCCTTCGATCACACCAGTGGCCGTCCCGGTGAACAGCCTCCCGATGTTGCGAAGGCGCCTCACCTGCTGACCACGGTCTCGCCGCCGACCACGACGTTGGTGACGTCACGGCCGGACAAGCCGTAAACGAGATACGAAGGGCTCATCTCCCGCCACAGCCCGCGTGGCTCTTCGAGGGTGACGAAATCGGCGAGCATCCCGGCCTTGAGCTCGCCGCCATCCCAACCGAGAGCGATCATCCCATCACGGGTCGCTGCCTTCAGCAGCTCCTCTGGCTGGTGAAGGACGCGGCGACCTGTGGCGCGGCGCTGGTCGAGCTCGAGACCGCGGGCCTCTTCGAGCATGTCGATGACAGCGTTGGAGTCGCTTCCGAGGGTTAGGTGGCACCCCTGGTCGGCAAGGGCACGCATCGGACCCACTGCGTCCCCAAGATCTCGTTCGGTCGTCGAGCAGGCGCAGATCTGCACGTTGTAAGCGCCCAAAAGATCGATGTCGTGCTCGCTCAGGTGAATCGCGTGCACGGCGGTGAGGTCAGGGTCGAGAACCCCTTCTCGGTCCAGAAGCTCCGTCGGAGTGCAGCCCTCGGCTGCCACGCACTCCTCAACCTCTGCCGGCTGCTCCCCGAGATGGATGTGCAGCGGTATGCCGCGCTCCTTCGCGTACGTGAAGACGATGCGCATCGACTCAGGGTCGACCGCGCGCACGCTGTGGATGGCCGCGCCGATACGCACGCCGTCCGCCTCTTTCAGCTCGTCGACCCGCCGAACCCATCGGTCGGCGTCGCCGTCGGAGAACGT
>VBGV01000208.1 GCA_005880755.1 Chloroflexota bacterium | reverse complement strand
TCGATCCTGCCGCGCCTGTATCGCGAAGCGCCCCTCAACTCGATCTGGGAAGGCGCGGGCAACGTCAACGCGCTCGACGTCTTGCGCGCCATGCAACGCGAGCCCGATACCGTGTCGTCGTATTTTGGAGAGGTGGAGTTGGCAAGAGGCGCAGACAAGCGCTTCGATCATGCGATCGATGATTTGAAGCGCGAGCTCACACCTTCAGACGGGCTCGAGTCGCGAGCCCGGCGCGTGGTCGAACGGATGGCCATTGTCCTGCAGGCGTCGCTGTTGTTGCGTCACGGCGAACAGAAAGTTGCCGATGTGTTCTTAAGTTCGCGTTTGGTTAACGATTGGGGACAGACATTCACTTTCGGCACATTGAAATTCGAAAAAGAACTCAAATCGGTGATCGAGCGGCACCGCCCGCGTTTGTAGAGTGGAGGGATGATTCCCTGGCCGAGATCGTCCAGGACCCTGCGGCGGCCCGGGCCCGCCCCGAAGCCCTGGAGGCGCTGGAGCAGCTCGTACCGCTGCTGGCGGATGTGATCGTCCTGAGCAGCCGCCCACCCGCCCAGCTCGAGCACCTCGTCCCCATACCTGGCGTGCGGTTGATCGGTGACAGCGGCCTCGCCATCCCTCGCAAAGCCCAAAGAGAAGCACTCGACCGCTTCAACGCCGACACCAGCAAATTGCTCGAACGAATCCCAGGATCCTGGCTCGAGGTCAAGCCCGCGAGCACGGCGATCCATTTTCGCCTTACCGATCTGACCGGCGAGCAGATGCTCAAGCTGCTTCAGCCGCTGCTCGACGGCGCCCGCCTTGAAGCCGCGTTGGGACGCAAGGTGATCGAAGTCCATGCGCCGAAGGCGGGCAAGGGGAGCGCCATGGCGGCGCTGCTTCCAGGCGAAGATCCTGGCGGCGTCGTGTGCTTCGGCGACGACGAGAACGACCGCTCGCTGTTCGAGTACGTGAGCGGGCTGGACATCCCGCACATGTGTGTCGGCGTGTGGTCGCCCGAAGCGCCGAAGGATCTTTTCGGGCGGTGCGACATGGTGGTGCAGGGGCCCGAGGGAGCGGCGGCATTGCTGCAAGAGATTCGTTCATCCGTTTGCGTTCCTCGGCGGCCATCGTCAGCCCGGCGTGCAGCGCCGCCGCCGTCGCTTCGACGTCGAAAGGATTGATCGATAGGACATGGCCCCTCAGCTCTTCGTGCGCGCCCGCGTTTTCTGAGAGCACGATCAAGCCGTCGGTCTGGTTGACCAGGGCCCCTTCCTTCGCGACCAAGTTGAGGCCGTCATAGACGGGATTCACCAGCAGCACGTCGAAGTTCTTCAGGGCGGCGATCGCCTTGCGCTCGCTCTCCCCGATTTCGAGCCTGATGGGCCGCCAGTCGTCCGTGCCGAGGTCGCTGTTGATTCGGTTGGCTGTCTGCTTGATCTGTCGCAGATAGCGGACGTAGGCGGCAACGTCCTGGCGCGATGGCTGCAGAAAGGCCCAGAACTGGACCTTGCCCCGCAGCTCCGGGTGATAGCGCAGCAGCTTTTCGTAGGCGATGAAGCCACGCACGATGTTCTTGGACGGATCGGTGCGGTCGATGCGCGCAATGAGATAGGGCGGCCGCCACGTCGCGATGTCTTCCTCCTGTCGCTTGACCCCTCGTGATGAGGCGAGCCTTGTAGTCGAGCCGACATCGACCGAGATCGGATAGTGCCGCGCGTAGACGATGCGTCCGCCCGAGACTACGGCGCGCTCGTGCTCGTCGACCTGCAGGCCGAGGTTCTCCTCGCACGTCAGGAGGAAGTTGCGCACGTCGAGGCTGGACTGGAAGCCGACGACGTCGCAGCCCAGCACGCCTTCGAGGATCGGGTCGCGCATGTGCTTGGGCAGCACCTTCCAGTACTGCGGGGTCGGCCACGGGACGTGTATGAAGTGCTGGATCAGCGCGTTCGGCACGGCCTCCCGCACCAGGCGCGGGACGAGGTACAGCTGGTAGTCGTGCACGAGCACCAGCGCGGGTTTCGTCGCCGCGTTGGCGAGCTCGATCACCTTCTCCGCCATCTGCAGGTTGACCTGGACGTAGCCGTCGGTCCACGCCTGGTGGACGCGGTCGTCGATGACCGGCTCGTTGCCGAGGTCCCACAGGTAGTGCTGGATGAACCACAGCACCGGGTTGGCGATCACGCCGTAGTACATGTCGTACTGCTCGCGAGTCGGCGTCGCGTAGTGGAGACGGCCGGTCCCGCTGGTCAGCCGGACTTTCAGGCCCTGGCCGGCGCGCTCGGCGAGCCGTCGTTCCGCGTCGGTGCGCGCACAGGCGACCCAGTCCGCGCCGGTCGCTTCGGCCAGTGTCAGCAGGGCGGTGACCACGCCTCCAGCCCCGCGTCTGAAGGTTCCGTCCTCTCGCGGGTCGTGCGGCCCGCGGTTGCTGACCAGGATCGTGGACCGGCCGGGCAACGTCCGAGCGACGTAGCCGCGGAGGCTACCGTCCGTTGTTGCTGATCCCCGCCAGAAGCGAGCGATCGATCGGGACGTCGCGCACGCGCACGCCCGCCGCGCGCGAGACCGCGTTGGCGACGGCGGCGGTCCCAGGGATGGCCGGCGGTTCGCCCACGCCCTTGGCGCCGAGTGGACCGACCGGGGAAGGGACTTCGACGAGCCGCACGTCGATGTTCGGGATCTGGTCAGCCGCGGGCAGCTCGTAGTCGAGGAACGACCCGCTTCGCAGCTGGCCGTCGCTGTCGTACACGAGCTGCTCGCCGAGCGCGCGCCCGATCGACTGTGTGGCGCCACCGTGTACCTGGGCCTCGACCTCGGGCGGGTTGATCGCATGGCCCACGTCCTGGATGGCTGCGTAGCCGGTCAGCTGGTAGGCGCCGGTCTCGCGGTCGAGGCGCACCCGCGCGATGTGCACGGTGAACATCGGCGACGCCTCCTGCACGGCCGACCGGCCGGTGGCCTGGATCGGTTTGTGGCGGCCCATGAACTGCTGGCTCATCGAAACCAGCCGCGTGATCTCAACTGATCGGGCCGGCGCGCCCCGGACAGCGACCCGCCCGTCGACGATGTCGAGATCCTCGGCGGCAGCCTCGAGCTCTTCGGTCGCGATCTCGAGCAGCTGCCGGCGGGCTTCAAGCGCCGCCTCATAGACCGCGCCACCGACGCTATAGGTGACCTGGCTGCCGCTCGAGGTGGCGCTGAACGGCGCGTTGGAGGTGTCCGCGACCTCGACCCTGACCTTATCTGGCGCGATGCCGAAGGCCTGGGCCGCGATCAGCGCCAGGCCGGTCGCGGTGCCGCTGATGTCCGGAGAGCCAACCGTCACGGCGACCGTGCCATCGGGCTCGACGCGGCATCCCGCGGCGGACGGAGTCCGTGCCCCGCCCCACGCGCCGAGGGCGACGCCGACAGCTTCGCCGGGACCGAGGGGTGCGGTGTAGACGGGATGTCGCCTGGCCTCCTCGAGAACCTCTGTCGACGCGATGCGCGGCCAGGGATGGCCGTCCGCGGTCGGGTCGCCCTCGCGCGACACGTTGCGCAGCCGCAGCTCGATGGGGTCCATGTTCAGCTTGGCCGCCAGCTCATCGAGCGCCGACTCGAGGGCGAAGTACGCTTGCGTCGCGCCCGGCGCCCGGTACGCGTCGGTGGGGGTTTTGTTGGTCGAAACCTCGAGCCCGCGAATGTCGAAGCTCGGGATGCGGTATGTCCCGCCCAGGAAGCTTGCGGTGAGTCCGGCATGCCAGCCGGCGCTGGCGCCGTTGTCGTAGTGGTATCGCGCACGAAGTGCGAGCAGGGTGCCGTCTGTGCGCGCGCCCAGCTCCATGTCGAACTGCGCGGCCGGGGCCGGATGGCCGACGACAAACTCGTGCGACCTTGCCAGCGAGAGGCGCACGGCGCGTCCGAGGCGAAGGGCAATCAGCGCCAGCAGCGGCTCCAGAAGCTCGATCTTGCCTCCGAAACCGCCGCCCACGGGCATCGGGACCACCCGGACTTTGTGCGGGGGGAGATCGACAAGCGAGGTGATGGTGCCGCGCACGACGAACGGTCCCTGCGTCGGCGACCAGATGGTCAGCCCGCCGTCCGGCTCGGGCCGCGCGACGGCCACGTGCGGCTCCAGGAACGAGTGGTGCGCGCCGGCAAACCGATACGTCTCGCGCACGACCAGGTCGGCCTGCTTCAGCGCTGCGTCAACGTCTCCGCGCTTCAGATGCGCCACTCCCGTGACATTGCGGGGACGCTCCTCCGGCGCGCGATCGGCGGCGGCGGACGCGCCATGAACCGACGCATCGTCGTCGTCCGCGGCTTTCGCCTCGTCAAGGACGAGGGGCGATCGTTCGTCCATCGCCGCCGACGCGTCCACGACCGGCCGGGATTCTTCGTAATCGACCTCGACCAGCGCCGCTGCGTCAGCCGCCTCGGCTTCGCTTTCCGCCACGACCGCTACGACCGGTTGACCCACGTAGTAGACGTGATCCACCGCCAGCGGGAGGTCAGGGCCCGCGCTGTCCAGCTCCGGAAGGTCGCGGCCCGTAATCACGTCGACGACTCCCGGCGCCGAGCGCGCGGCGGCGGTCTCGATTCCCCGAATGCGCGCCCTCGGCGTGTGGGCGACGACCAGGTGCACATGGAGCAGGCCCGCGAGCTCGAGGTCGGCTGTGAATCGGGTCGCTCCCGTGACCTTTTCACCGCCTTCCTGCCGCCGCCTACCCCTGGCGGGTACGCTCATCAACCGCAGATGGTACGCACCGGCGGATGGCGGCTGTTGGCTGCGCTCATTTGCCTTGCATTCGTCTCGTGTTCAAACGGATCGGGCGGCACCACCCCGCCGGCCAGCCTCGCCACCGATCAGACGCTCCGATTTCCGATCCAGCATGACGTCAACACCCTCGACCCCGCGATGATCGACAGCCAGGCCGAAGCCGAGATCGCGCAGAACCTGTTCGATGGTCTGTTGAAGTTCGACGGCAACCTCAACGTCGTCCCAGACGTCGCGTCGAGCATGCCGGCGATCTCGTCGGACGGAGCGACCTACACGTTCAAGCTCCGACAGGACGTGACATTCTCCAACGGCGACAAGGTCACGTCGAAA
This sequence comes from Chloroflexota bacterium, assembly GCA_005880755.1. Classification (GTDB taxonomy): domain Bacteria; phylum Chloroflexota; class Dormibacteria; order Dormibacterales; family Dormibacteraceae; genus 40CM-4-65-16. Next base: position 1,377 of record VBGV01000208.1, on the reverse strand, counting down.
GACCTGCTGTACTCGTGGAACCGCGCGGCGGCCATGCAGGGCCCTTACGCGTCGAACCTGTCGGCGATCACCGGCTACGACCACGTAGCGACCAACCAGGTCTCCGGCGCTGCCCTCGAGGCTCTGCTCGAGAAAAGCGACCCGGCGGTCACGATGTCCGGCCTCACCGCGCCGGACGACTACACAGTGGTGGTGAAGCTGACAGGCGCCGCGGGGTGGTTTGAGTCGGCGATCGCGCAGCCTTCGGTGGCGGGAATGATCGTCGACCAGAAAGTGGTCAAGGGCAATTTCGAAAACTGGTGGAACAAGCCGGACACGCTGATAGGAACCGGCGCCTTCAAGATGTCAGCGCGGACGGTGAACGAGTCGCTCGAGTTCACCGCGATCCCGAGCTGGTGGGGACGGCCGAAGCCGACCCTCGGCAAGATTCAGATCCTGGTCGTGACCGATCCGCAAAGCGCGCTAGCGAAATATGAGAGCGGTGCGTTTGACCTCTTTGGGTACGCCGCCTACAGCCCGGCGGCGGCCGACGTCGCGCGCATCCAGGCCAAGCCGGTCGAGAAACAGCAGCTCCTACTCGAGACCAGGAACAAGACCTACTTCGTCAGCTTCAACATGGTGGCTGACGCGAGGCGGGTTGCGGGCGGACCTTTCACACTGGACCAGGGCAAGGCCTCGCACGATATGCGCCTCGCGTTCGCGATGGCGGTGGACAAGACCAGGCTCGCCCGCGACGTTTGCTCTTCGATCACATGCGTCGCGGCCACAGGTGGCGTGATCCCGAAGGGACTGCTCGGCTATCTGGGCGACAACTCTGACCCCCTCGCCACCTTCGACCCCGTGAAGGCGAGGAGCCTGCTCCTGGCCGGCGATCCCACCGGGGCCAAGAGCAAGGGCCTCGTCTACACATACGACCCGGAAAACCCTTTCAACGAGCCGGTGGCCAAGTTTCTGCAGTCGCAGTGGCTGGAGAACCTTGGTGTGACGGTCAACCTCCAGACCGTCCCGCACACACGATTCATCACCGAGCGGTTGAGGGGGTCGTACGTGCTGTCGCGTGACGGTTGGGCGGCGGATTACAACCATCCCCAGGACTGGTTCGACAATCTGTGGGGCAAGGCCGCCGGCTGTCCGGACATGAGCTGCTCGAGCGGATATCAGACCCACGCGTACGACGAGCTGCTGGCCAGGGCCGACACCGAGCCGCTGACCGCCGCGATTCCCGACTACAAGGCGCTCAGCCGGCAGCTGATCGACGATGTGGCCTACATCCCGCTCTTCTACACGGTCGACGCTTTTCTATTCAAGCCATACGTGCTCGGGGCAGGCTCGAACAACATGTTCGACTACTACTGGGATCAAATCCAACTGACTTCG
>VBGV01000386.1 GCA_005880755.1 Chloroflexota bacterium | reverse complement strand
TGAGCGTCGTCAGCCCTTCGCCCGCGATCTCGCTGATGCGGTTTGTAGGCGACGCGCCCGAATCGCCGTTGCCTTCACCCGTGCGCAGCTTTTCGCCAAACCCACGGCCGAGGGCACCCCCGACCAGGTTCGGCACGTCGAGTCCGGTCAGCCCCTTGATCGCCGTGGTCGATTCGATCATGGCCCTCGTCGCGTTGCGCACGATGTCCGAGGCGCCGTCCGAGCTCAACACGGTCAACGAGTCGATGTGGCTCATCGGCTCCGCCGCGGCGCGCACGATGTCCGGCAGCGCCGCGAGCACTGTCTGGATGATGGCCGCCTCGTTGAACTGCTTATACGCGTCGGCACGCATGGCCGTCTCAGCGTCCGCCTCGGCCGACGCGATGCGAGCGCGCTTGGCGCCTTCGGCCCGAGCGATGACGGCTTGAGCGTCCGCCGCCGCCGGTTTCACGGTCGTCGAGAGAAGCTCCTTCTCCTTGCGGTCCGCTTCCAGCTGCGCGAGCTCAGTCTGCTTCCGCACGACCTCCTGCGTCGCTTCGGCCTGGGCAAGTGGTCCGGCCTGGTCGGCGCGGGCCTGCGCCGCCGTGACCTGGGTCCTTGTCTCGGCCTCGCGGAGCGAGACGTCTCGAGCCGCGTTGATCTTGATCTGCTGCGCCTCGGCCTCCCGAACCGCGGCCTCCTGGTCGGTCGAGGCCTTGACCATACGCGCGTCACGAGAGACAGTCGAAACGCTCTGCTGGCCGAGGAGCTCGATGTAGTTCGACTCGTCGGAGAAGCTCTGGATGGTGAATGCGTCGATCTGCAGGCCGCTGGTGGCGAGGTCGCCCTTGGCCGCGTCCTGCACCTGCTGGAGCAGCTTCTGGCGGTCGCGGATGAGCTCCTCGATGGTCAGCGTGCCGACGATCGACCGGAGCGATCCTTCGAGCACGTTCTTGACGATCGAGTCGACCTGCTCGGGCTTGGCGTCGAGGAATCGCTCTGCGGCGTTGCGCAGCGATTCGACGTCACGTCCAATCTTGAAGGTGGCGACGCCCTGGACCTGGACTTTGATGCCCTGGCTGGTCACAGCGTCCGTCAGCTGCACGCTGATCTGGCGCGCGGTCAGCTTGAGCTTGCCGACGCGGTCGAGCAAAGGCCGGACGAACGTGCCGCCACCGACGACCACCTTCACACCCTTGTCACCCGGGCTTGCGACCACCTGGCCGCGCTCGTCACGCACTTTCGCGCCGCGCGACCCGGCGACGATGAGCGCCTCGTTTGGCGTTGACGTAAAGAACTCAGGCATCGGACCGTGCTCCTTCGGTGCTTACCGTTGACGTGGGCGCGACCACAAGGTTGGTGCCCGCGATCGCGACGACCTTCACCATGCGGCCCGCCGGGATCTCGGCGTCCGCGGTGGCGGTCATGTTGTGCGACGCGCCGGCAAAGCTGATGAGAACCGTGCCGAAATGGTTGGCTGGGATGGCGACGGAGACGCGGCCGGTCGAGCCGACCATGTCCTCGAGGCTGAAGGTATCGGTCGACTCCGCCCGGCGCAGCGCGGTGAAGGCTCCCAACACCACGCCTCCGCCGATCACGCCGGCCACGACCCCGATCAGCGTGGCCAGACCGACGCCCACCCCGAATCCGTGGATGCCGAGCAGGCCGCCCACGCCGAACATCGCGACGAAGCCCAGGAGAACCGGGGTCGGCGAGACGCCGCCGAGATCGAGACCGAAGTGGATCGCGTTCAGGAAGCCGCCGAAGAGGTCGTCGAAGATCAGCGTCAGCAGGAGCAGGCCGCCTCCGAGCAGAAGGCAGCCGCCGAATACGAGGTCAGCCGTGGACAATCCCTTGCACCAGCGACTGCATCTTAGGACGAGTTCCGCAGCCAGGCGCTACAGGCAGCGAAGCAATGCCTCGATGAGGTTGCTCGTACGGGGATCGGCTCCGTAAACAGGGCGCATCTGGTTCATTACGTACCCGAACGAAAAGCCGAGCTCCTGGTTTGCGAAGCCCACCGAGCCGCCGCTGCCGTGATGGCCGAATGAGCCCTGGCCCGCCATGGGCCGGAACGGAAACGGCAGCTGGAAGCCTGTGCCGTAGTGGGTCTCGAACCCCATG
>VBGV01000207.1 GCA_005880755.1 Chloroflexota bacterium | reverse complement strand
ACCTTCGGGTTCATGAGGATGACCGCCAGCGCGTTCTCGACCACCTCTGCCTTGGCGCCCCCGCCGATGTCGCAGAAGTTGGCCGCCCGCCCCCCAGCGCGCTGCACGAGGTCGAGCGTGCTCATGCACAGACCCGCGCCGTTGCCGATGATTCCGATGTCGCCGTCGAGCGAAACGTAGGTCAGCCCTCGCTTTTTGGCCTCGACCTCATAGGGGTCGCCCGCGATCACGGACCCATACCGTTGCTCGAGGTCTTTGTGCCTCCACGCGGCGTTGTCGTCGACCTCGAGCTTGGCGTCGCCCGCGACGACATCGCCATTCTTGGTCACAACGAGGGGGTTGATCTCCGCGGTGAGCGCGTCGTAGTCAGGGATCGCGCGGTAGAGCTTCTTGATCAGAGCCGTCAGCGGCCGCGCAAGGTCGCCGAGGCCCGCGTCGTACACCAGCTGCGCCAGCTGAAAATCGAGCGGTCCGCGCCACGGGTTGGGGTACAGCCGTGCGATCGCGTCGGGCGACTCTTCGGCGACCTGCTCGATGTCGATGCCTCCCTTCGCGGACACCAGCAGGACGTTCGCGCGCGCGTCGCGGTCGACCGTGAAGCCGACGTAGATCTCGCGTTCGATGTCGAGGGCGGCCTCGCAGTAGACGAGCGGCACCTTGAACCCCTTGATGTCCATGCCGATAATCTGCGCGGCGGCATTGCGGGCTTCGTCCGCGGTCTTCGCCAGCTTGATGCCGCCGGCCTTGCCCCGCCCTCCGACCGGGACCTGCGCCTTGACCGCGACCGGTCCGAGCCTGGAAAAGGCGGCGACCGCCTCATCCGGGGTGCGGGCGACCATGCCGGGCGGGATCGGGATGCCAAGTGAGGCGAGGACCTCCTTGGCCTGGTACTCGAGGAGCTTCAAATGCTTAGGGCGAGGAGGGGTGGAATGGGCACGGCGTGGCGGCTTCTCGTGGGTTGTTCTGCCAGCTGTTGCAGAAGCCCTGCTGGAAAGAAGAGTTGTTGACCAGGATGATGCCACCGATTACCAGCACCAGGACCACGACGAGTGCGAAGCCGCACCCGATCAGGACGGCGGGGAGGGCGATGCTCCTGCGCCGCCCAGGGGCCTGGGCACCGAGCGGCCGCCACGCGCTGCCGTCCCAATACTGCAGGCCGTCGTCGGAAATCCAACGGCCCTGGGCGTCCTGCGTCGGCACGGCCTAAGTGTATTAGCGGAGCCCCATGCGCCAGTCGTTGCACCGCGGTCTCGGGACCGCCGAGTGCTCGGTCATCTCTGGCGCATTGAGCCGGACCAGTAGTGGCATGTCCTCCTCCGTCCAGGGTTGGAGCTCGATCACTAAAGAGGAATGTTGCCGTGCCACCTCGAAGATCGCTTGCGCTCCTTGCGCATCGCGATGCGCAGGGCTCGGATCAGCTCGCTGCGCGTCCGGCCCGGCTCGATCACGTCGTCGATGTAACCGCGCTCGGCGGCGATGTAGGGGTTGGCGAAGCGCTCCGAGTACTCGCTGACCAGTTCACCGCGGCGCGCGACCGGGTCTGCGGCCGCCGCCAGCTCCCGGTGAAAGAGAATGTTCACCGCACCCTCGGGCCCCATCACCGCGATCTCCGCCGTCGGCCAGGCCACGTTGAAGTCGGCGCGGATGTGCTTGGAGCACATGACGCAGTACGCCCCCCCATAAGCCTTGCGAGTGATCACCGTCAGCTTCGGAACGGTGGCCTCGCTGAACGCGTAGAGCAGCTTCGCGCCGTGTCGGATGATTCCTCCGTACTCCTGCAGCGTGCCCGGCAGGAATCCCGGGACGTCGACGAACGTCACGAGTGGGACGTTGAACGCGTCGCAGAACCGAACGAATCGCGCGCCCTTGTCTGAGGCGTTGATGTCCAGCGCGCCCGCCATCACCTTCGGCTGGTTGGCGACGATCCCGACGGCGTTGCCGTCGAGATGGGCGAAACCGACCACCATGTTCATTGCGTAGTAAGGCTGCACCTCGAAGAAGTCGCCATCGTCGACGACCATGCCAATCACGTCCTTGATGTCGTAGGGCTCTTTCGGATTGTCCGGGATGATGGTGGCCAGGCCGGGCGCGGCCCGTTCCGGATCGTCGGTGGCTTTGGCGCGAGGCGGCTGCTCGTCGCAGCTCTGCGGGATGTATTTGAAGAGCTTGCGGACCTGGGCGAAGCACTCTTCCTCGGTCTCGGCCAGGAAATGCGCGACGCCCGACTTGACGTTGTGCACCTCGGCGCCGCCCAGCGAGTCGAACGTCACGTCCTCACCCGTCGTGACGCGGATGACCTCGGGCCCCGTGATGAACATGTAGCCGACGCCGTGGACCATGAACGTGAAGTCGGTGATCGCGGGCGAGTACACCGCGCCGCCCGTGCACGGGCCGAGGATGAGGCTCAGCTGCGGGACCAGCCCGCTCGCCTCGACGTTGCGCCAGAAGATCTCCGCGTAGCCGGCGAGCGAAACGACGCCTTCCTGGATGCGCGCGCCGCCCGAATCGTTGATGCCGATGATCGGGATCCGATTGCTCAGCGCGAGGTCCATCACCTTGATCACCTTCTCCGCGAAGACCTCGCCGAGCGAGCCGCCGAAGACGCTGGCGTCGTGGCTGAACAGCATCACGTCGCGACCGTCGATCCTCGCCATGCCGGTGACCACGCCGTCGCCTGGCACCCCCGCGGGGTGCCTGGCGAACAGATCGATCTCTTCGAACGAGTTGCGGTCGACCAGGCGCGAGATCCGCTCTCGCGCGGTCAGCTTGCCTTTCGCGTGCTGCCTGGTAAACGCCTCGGCGTCGCCGTGGCCGGCTTCGTACTTGCGCTGGCGCAGCTCGTTGAGCGGGTCGATCTTGCGAGGGGGGCGCTGGCTCACCTCTGGCGCTGCGCGTCCAGGTTGGGACTTTTTGATTGCATGAACATCCAGCGATGCCCCTCCAGATCTTCGGCGCGGTAGCGCTTGCCTTCGCCGGCTTCCTCGACCGGCGACAAGATGGTCGCGCCCGCTGCCCTGGCTCGCTCGAAATGGGCCGCGACGTCGTCGACGTACACCAGCACGCCGTCGATGATGTAGGGGACCTCGGACCATTTCCGCGCTTCCTCGCTTTCCTCGCGGTGGCGCTTGGGCCCGTGGTAGTGCGGCGAGGGCGTGGCCAGCATGATCAACCCCTTGCCCGCCTCCATCTCGCCATGACTGAGTCGGCCGTCTCGGTCGAGCATCCGCGTGCGCTCGCGAAAGCCAAAAGCCTCGGCGAGCCAGCGCATCGCCGCGGGTCCATCCTCGTAAGCGAGCATCGGAATCACGGCCGGATAACCGTCACTCATGCCGCCTCCCCCGGGCGGTATTCGCCGAAGACGCCGCGCAGGACGCGGCAGCACTCGCCGATCGTCACGTAGTCCGCCAGCGCGGCCTTGAGCGGCGGCATCAGGTTGTCGGTCCCCCGAGCGGCACGCTCCAGCTCGGCGAGGTGCCGGTCGACCGCGGCCTGCGATCGTCCCGCGCGAAGCTTCTTCAAAGCCCGCGCCTGCGCGACCTGGTGGCGCGGGCTGATCTTCATGATCTCGACCGGCGGCGAAGCAGTCTCCGCGTAGCGGTTCACGCCGACCACGACGCGCTCGCCGGCTTCGATCCGGCGCTGCGTGCGATACGCGCTGTCGGCGATCCGCCGCTGCGTCCAGCCGGACTCGATGCAGCTCACGGCGCCGCCCAGCTCGTCGATCTCGGCCATGATCGCGAGCGCCTCTTCTTCGACGCGGTCGGTCAGCTGCTCCACGTAGTAGGAGCCACCCAGGGGATCGGCCACGTACGGAACGGCGGACTCATGGCCGATGACCTGCTGCGTGCGGAGCGCGATCTCGGCCGCGTTTTCGGACGGGAGCCCGAGTGCCTCGTCGTACGCGTTGGTGTGCAGCGACTGCGTGCCGCCGAGCACGGCGCTCATCGCCTCGAGCGTCGTCCGCACGATGTTGTTGAGGGGCTGCTGCGCCGTCAGGGTGACGCCACCGGTCTGGGTATGGAAGCGCAGCGCCTGCGAGCGCGGGTCCCGAGCGTCGAACCGGTCGCGCATGATTCGCGCCCAGATCCGGCGCGCGGCACGAAACTTGGCGACCTCCTCGAAGAAGTCCATGTGGCAAGCGAAGAAGAACGAGACGCGCGGAGCGAAGTCGTCAACGCTGAGGCCTGCGGCCTGGGCCGCCTGGACGTATGCGATGGCGTGGCTCAGGGTCAGGGCGATCTCCTCCGCCGCCGTCGAACCGGCCTCGCGCATGTGATAGCCGGAGATCGAGATGGTGTTCCAGTTCGGGAGGCTTCGCGCGCAGTAGCTGAACAGGTCGGTGATGAGGCGCATCGATGGCTTCGGCGGAAAGATGTACGTGCCGCGCGCGGCGTACTCCTTCAAGATGTCGTTCTGCACCGTGCCCGTGATCTTTTCCGGCGGGCAGCCCTGCTTCTCCGCCACGAGCTGGTAGAGGAGCAAAAGCATCGAAGCGGTGGCATTGATGGTCATCGAGGTCGAGACCCCATCGAGCGGTATGTCCTTGAGCAGGGTCTCCATGTCCTCGAGCGAGTCGATCGCGACGCCGACCTTGCCGACCTCGCCGTTGGCCATCGGGTCGTCGGAGTCGTAGCCGATCTGCGTCGGCAGGTCGAACGCGACCGAAAGCCCCGTCTGGCCCTGCTGGAGCAGGAAGCGGTAGCGCTTGTTCGACTCGGCGGCGGTGCCGAAGCCGGCGTACTGCCGCATCGTCCACAACCGGCCGCGATACATGTCTTTGTGGATGCCGCGCGTGAACGGGAACGTCCCGGGCAGCGGCTCCTCCCCGTTCCGGTCTTCAGCCGAGTAGACGGGCTTCAGGGGAAGGCCGCTGTCGTTCTGAACAACTTCCGTCATGTCTCCACGAACTCCGTCAGCACGCCGCCCACGCTTTTGGGGTGGACGAAGGCAATCCGAGTGCCGTGCATGCCCATCCGCGGCTCGGCGTCGATCAGCTCGAGGCCGGCGGCTCGCGCGTCCGCCATCGCCTGGTCGATGTCGGGCACCGCGACCGCGATGTGGTGCAGCCCTGGTCCGCGCTTGGTCAGAAATTTGCCGACCGGCGTGTCCTCACGCAGGGGCTTGAGCAGCTCGACCTCAGCGTCGCCTGCTCGCAAGAAGGCAGCCTCGAGACCATCCTTCTCGTTAGACGCTCGATGCGTCAGCTCGGCGCCGAAGATCGTCGTGTAGAGCTGGATCGCAGCGTCGAGGTCATCGACCGCGACGCCGACGTGGTGGATGCGCATGGCCGCCTCTATTGTCGCGACCCCGCGCGAACGCGGGAATCCAGTGAGTGCTTCACACTGTCGCCGTGACCGGCAGGATGGGCCGACGATCCGTGGTTGCCATGGCGGCAGCCGGCATGGTCTTGGCGTGCGGGGGCACGGGCA
>VBGV01000206.1 GCA_005880755.1 Chloroflexota bacterium | reverse complement strand
CGCCGTGCCGATGGCCCCGGACGCGCCATAAATGAGGATCGTGCGCCCCTGACGGAGATCTGCCTGCTTCAGACACGTCAGCGCATTGAGGCCACCGTCGGTGATCGGCGCGGCCTCCTCGAAGCTCAGGCCGGCCGGCATGTGGGCGAGTCGGGCGCTTTCGCGCAAGCACATGAACTCCGCGTGTGCACCAAACCGGAGCCCGCTGTTGCCGAAGAGTTGGTCACCGACGGCGAACTCGCTGACGGCCGCGCCGACAGCTTCGACCTCTCCGGCAAACTCGCTCCCGAGGATCCGTTGCCTCGGCCGGCGAAGGCCAGAGACCATGCGACTTAGAAGCGAGACGGCGAGGCCACTGCGACGATTGGCCTCTCGGGTGTGGACGTCCAACCGGTTGACCGTCGTGGCGTGGATCTTGAGGAGGACCTCATCCTCTTTGGGCACCGGCCGCGGGACGTCCTCGAGTCGCAGGACGTCAGGGGGCCCGTACCTGTCGTAGACGACTGCTCTCATGGGCTTCAGGTCATTCTGCGTGCAGGACTTCCACGACGTTGGTGCGCGCGGCCCAGCGGCCCGGGATGAGCGCCGCCGCGATCGCCACTCCCACACCGAGCAGCGGGATCAGCACCAGCTCGTACCCATTGAAAACCGCGTACGCGACCGGCGGGGTCTCGTTGCCGGCCGAGTTGCTGATGACGTCGTTCAAGACGTGATGCAGAGACAGGCCCACAGGCATCGCAACCAATCCGCCGACCAGTGCGAGCAAGCCGGCAGATGCGCCCACCATGACGATCACCTGGCGCGGGCTCATGCCGAGCGCCTTCAGCGTCGCTGTGTCGTGGATGCGCTCCCGCGTGTTCAGGAGCAGCGTGTTGAACACTCCGCCGACGCCGATGAGCGCCAGCACCCCAGCGAGGATCAGCAGCACCAGGTCGATGATCTTGACCGGCGCAATGATTGATGTATCGCTCGCGCGAACATCGAGCAGGTCCGGCTCCACGGCTGCGACGCGCCGCACGTAAGCAGACACATCGGAACCGGGCGCAAGCGTGACGTCGTACAGGAAGGGCACAACGGCCGGCGTCACCGATGCCATCGTCGCAATGTCCATGAAGAGGGAATGGCCCAGGTTGTTGATGTCGTAGGTTTCGCCGACCAGGCGCAACTGAAGCGGCTGCCCGTTGGCGGTGCCCGTGAAGCTGTCACCGATCTTGAGGTGCGCGTCGTGCATCAACGCCGCCGGGGCGACGACCTCACCTGGCGCCGAGTACCAGCGCCCGGCGATCATCAGGTAGCCCAAGCGCGAGGTGTCGCCCCGGAACAGGCGCGTATTCACCGGGTCGCCGACCCCCGGAACCAACACGTTCTGGCCTCCGACTGCAACCACACGGGCTGTCTCGGGCTGCGAGTTCAGGACACGCATGACCTCCGAATCGGGGTATGCGCTGGTCCGTGTGACGACAACCTGGTAGCTGCCCGCGCCTGTTTCGCTGTTGTTGATGAGTTCGAAGCTTCGCGGGAGCCCCACGGCAACCACGACGGTCGCCACGCCCAGCAGGACAGTGACCAGCGTCAGGATCGCTCGAAGCGGCCGAGCGAACGCGTCGCCGATGCCCAGGACCACCGGCCGTGGCAGCCTCAAGCGAGCCGCGGCGAGCCGCAGCAGGCGTCCGCCGCCACCACGCGGTGCAGATGCCTTCGTGATGGCGACTATCGGCTTGAGCAGCCCGGCGCGCAGCGCGGGCACCGTCGCGGCGACCGCTACGACCAGAATTCCCCCGGCAAAGAGGAGAAGATCCAGCCCGATCGAGAACGTCGGCGTATAGGCAAGCCCGAGCGCATGCGAGCTGTTGGCCAGGAGGGGTTGGCTGGCAAGCGTGCCTGCTGGCACGCCAACCAGGCACGCGGCCAGGGCCGGCATGACGATCTGGAGGGCGAAGACCTCGACCACCTGATACGGCGTGAAGCCGATCGCCCTCATGATCCCGATCTCGCGATAGGCGGAGATCACGATTCCCGTCACGAGCGTGGCGACGATCGCAACCGTCGCCGCGAGCGCAAAGACGCTGAATGCGACAAGCACCCCGGTGAGGATCTGATTGGTGATGTTGAAAATGCTTCGGATCAGTAGGTAGGTCAGAGATCCCGCGACACTTCCCGGAGGAAGGCTCGTCTTCAGGAGATCGAGGGAGGTCTGCAGCTGCGGGCCAGTCGGGTCGCTGGGAAACCGATAGTCCATCAAGTAGAAGGACGAGTCAGGTGTTGAGAGAGCCGGCAGCGCGGCCGGCAGCATCCAGGCGCGCTGACTGCTGAGATCGGCGCTGCCCTCGTCGATATCAACGACCTCGCCGACCACGGTGAGCGTAGGCGTTTGAGCGACGCTTGTGACCTTCAGGCGGTCGCCAATCGAGATCTTGTTCAGCTCCGAGAAAGACCGGGTCAGGACGATCTCGTCGTTGGCGACTGGCCAGCGACCCGACGTGATGTTGAGGACCTCGACCGCGCCGCCCGGGTTGTCACGACCAACCGCGTCCAAGTAGAACTTTCGATCGCCAAATCGGAACTGGATGTTGGTGGCGGGATATGGACCGCCGTACGCCGAGGCGCCGATGGTCGCGGCGGTTCCCTGGATCAGCTGTGGATCGGTGTTTGGTCTGAAAGCCACCTGCAGGTGCGCGCCCCGCTGCTTCTCAAACGCGACCTGATATGGGTCCCGCGTCTGCGACATGAGGGTCACGGCTGTGGTCCCCGCGGCCATGGCAAGGAGAACGGTCAGGAAGATCACCATCGCCTGCAGCCGGCGCCGGCGCAGGTCGGCCAGCGTCTTGATGAAAATGGCTCTCATCGCGACGCCTCCTCGCTGCGCACGCGGATCACCTCTGAGGCAGCCCGCTCTGGGCTCTCGAGCCGTGCATCGTCGACGATCTTCCCGTCCATGACGCTGATCACGCGCGCCGCGTGACGAGTCGCGAGCTTGGCGTCGTGCGTGACGAGCAAGATCGTCTGCCCGTCGCGGTTCAGCTGGCCGAGGAGCTCCATCACCTGATCGCCGGTGTGCGTGTCGAGCGCTCCTGTGGGTTCGTCGGCAAGCAGAAGCGTCGGACTGTTGATCAAGGCGCGGGCGATCGCTACTCGCTGCTGCTGGCCGCCGCTCAGTCGGGCCGGAAACCTATCCGCGATGTCCTGGATGCCGAGCTGGCCCAGCAGCTCGCGCGCCCGCGCCGTCGCATCGCTGCCTTTCAGCTGCGCCGGAATGAGCACGTTTTCGAGCGAGGTCAGGTTCGGGAGCAAATAGAAGAACTGAAAAACGAATCCGATGTTGTCGCGCCGGAACCTGGCCAGGCCCGACTCACCGAGCTTGCCGAGGTCCGTGCCGCCGACCGCGACGGAGCCGGACGTCGGCCGGTCCAACCCCGCGACAAGATTGAGCAGGGTGGACTTGCCGCTGCCCGAGGGACCCATGATCGCGGTGAATTCGCCCTTCTCGACGATGAGCGACACGCCGTTGAGTGCCCCTGTGATGCCCCCCTGATAAACCTTGGTGACCTCGGTGAGCCTTACCAGCTCGCTCATTCCGTTCTTGCCCCCTCCTCCGCCCCGAAACGCTCTGAAGAAAGTTCGTCCATCCATTTGAGGTCTGCCTCCGTGTGCAGTAATGCGCCGCGCACGAGCCGCGCCAGATCGACGCGGCCATCACGGCGTGCCCGTTCTTCCAACCGGTTGAGGTCCCGCAAGCGCTGCAAATAGGCACGCTTCTGGCGCGCAAGCAGTCCCTTCAGGTCGCCGTTCGCGATGCGGGTCGCGAGAAGGAGCTTCACGTAGATGTCCTCATGCAGCTGCTGTGGTCCCGAGTCAGGCTGTGCGAGCCACTGGTCGAGCGCCTTGTGGCCCTCCGGGGAAAGCTCGTACTGCAGCTTGCCGCGATCGCCGCGACGGCCGATGGGGCGGACGAGCCCGTCGCGCTCGAGGCGCTGGAGGGTCGTGTAGATCTGGCCGATATTGACTTCCCAGGTCCCACCCAGCATCGCCTCAAAGCGGTTCTTCACCTCGTAGCCGTGGAGCGGCTCTCCCTTCAGGAGACCCAGCACGCCGAACTTAAGCGACAATCTCTCGACTAACCATACTCAGTATGTATGCCGAGTATGTATGACCCGCGGTGGAATGTCAAGAGGTCGGTGAAGAACGTCCGTGTCGACTCGTTTACGGTTCCATCAGAGACCAAAAAGGGGCAGGCACCGGCCTGCCCCTCTTAGGCGCAGCTTTAGTTCTGACCGGCCTCCCCTGCGCAGGGGTTCTGGACAATGCCTCGAAAATCGTTGTAGCGCATGAGGGTCGCGCCACCTGCGCCGAACCTGAGGTACTCAAGCAGCAGGAGCGGGCCGTACTCGGCGTTCTGGCCGAAATCATTGGTGGTGAAACCGGGAATGTCATTGCCGAGAGCAAAGGTGCAAGCGCCATTCGCGGTGCCCTTGCTGTAGAAGGGGTAGAAGTCGGCGGGCGTACCGTCGTCGGTGACCGGGATCAATGTGCAGTTGGCGCCTGTCGTGCGGTTGCACTTCTGAAAAGCAGGCGCGATCTCGATCCGTGGCAGGTCCGCTTCAAAGGCTACCCGGCTGTATGCCAGGTTCAACTCTTGCCCGGTTCTGAACCCGGTGAAGAAGAAGGCACCCGCATGATCTGGATTGCCATCAGCCCAAAGCGGCTTGTACGGCACACCATCGAAGCCACCGTTGGATCCCTGACAACCGGTGATGGGAACCAGGGTGGATTGATCCGCTCTGAAACAGAAGTTATCGTCGGCACCCGGAGCTGTGGAGCGAGGCGCCCCCTCGGCATGCTCCCGGTCGTCGGCGAGGCCCTCTTTGGCGCTGGTCGGGCACATTCCGAAGGGCGGGTTGCTCGGATCAGGCACCACGCGAGTGCAGTAGTCAAAGTGGCCGATCTCGTCTGAAAACGCGACGTTGTAAGAGTGAGCTGCCCATATGACGCGCGTCTGTTCGGACGACGTGCTGTACATGGGGTGGAAGTCGTAAGGAATGTTGGTGCACTCCGTTGAGGGATCCGGAACGTACTTGACCATCCCAAAGCCATTCCCCGCGCTCATCGTCATAAAGCCATGGCCACCGGTGGTGCGGTCGCTGACGTCAATCCGTAACCCGTGGTCGGTGTCGCGCTCGGTGATGGACACGCGGTCTCCAGGGTTCATGAAGAGATCGGTTGCCGCGTTGGGCGTGAACGTAGCCAGTGTGGATTGAACCGGATTGGGTGGGGCGTGAGGCGCCCCGCTCTTGGTCAGGAATGCGTAATTCGCATATTCGATCCCTGTCGTGGATGCGCACGCGGTGTTGAGGAACGTCCCGTGAATTGGGTCTTCGGCAAGGCTGAAGCTCGCGATCGCGACACAGTATTGGCTGCCGTTACAGCTGCTGCCACGCGGTGCTGGAGCCCAACCCGGCGGGTAGAACTGGAGTTCCATGAATGCTGCGCCGGGATGCTTGTCGAGCGAAGTGATGTTGGTGTCGCTGTCGGGCGCGCATGTGCTGACTACGTTCGGGTAGGAGTTCGTGTCACACAGAGCCATGCCAAACCAGAATGCGGGATGCATCTGGAAGTTGAACGATCTCCCGTTTTGCGGTGTCGGTGGAGGGTCCGTGGGCAGCGTTAGATCCGCCGAATAGCGGTTCCCTGAGCCTGCTTTGTTCGAATAAAACAGGAGCGACGGCTCGTCGTGGCCAACGTAGACGCCTTCTCCGAATACTTCTTCCGAGTCTTGAAGCTCGGCACAAATAGCGGTACCCGTCTCGCAATGCAGGTTGGCGTGCGCTGCCGAATGGACTGGAGTTGACGGAAACAGAGCTGCCGCGAGCGCGACAACCGACACCACGGCAGTCTTGTATGCGCGAAGTTTCATCGGCCCCCCTCGTGAGTAAGCAAGCGGAAGTACGCGAAGGTGGACGTGGTATTTCAGCTACTCGGACTCTCACCCCCCGGCGGCGGAACGCTTATGAGAGGTTATCCCGACCCCTGGCGGGAGTCAATTAGGACCTACTGCGATCCTTAGATCAGCTCACGCTTTTGGAACGGCAACAATTCCTACCGACTGGTCGGGGGGAAGGGACACTATTTGAACTCTCGAGTTGAACTCGGAAGCGGCGTCCTCGACCTCATTAGACCTTTTGCGACCAGCTTCAACAGGCCGCCGCCGGCGTTCGTCGCCCCGGCCTTCCTAAACCGTCGATTCGAGTTTCGTTCGTAAATAACCCAAGCCCTCGGCGGACCGCCGAACTGTCCGCCGGAGATTTAGGAAGGGAGCCCCAGATCTGGAATGACCCTCAAACCTTCATGTTCGGTCCATCGACGAGAGAGCTGGAACATGCGATTCGCTGGCCCAGATGGCGGCGGCTTGGACACGACGATTATCGTGCCTCGAATCTGGCAACTCGAGCTTGCCAAAGACCGATCTGAGATGAGCGTCGATTGTGCGCTCCGAAAGCACGAGCTCGGCCGCAATTCCCGCGTTGCTCAGCCCGGCTGCCAGCAAGCGCAGGACTTCCCTCTCGCGCCCGGACAGCGCCGACATCCGCAACGGGTCGCGTCGAACTTTTTGGCTCGCGACGTCTGATGTGGTCTCAGGTTGGTGGGGGTAAGTGGCCTCGCCGACCACGGCCGCCAGGACACGAGCGGCGATCGGCCGCAGCGCAAGGGCCACGACAAGCACCGAGACCGTGATGGCGAGTGTGGTCCCAATCCCATGGCCGAGGCTGACGAAGAGTCCGGCACAGATGGCGATCATCGCCGTCATCAGTCCGAGAACAAGCGAGCCAGCGCGGGCTAGCACGCCGGTGCTGACCGTGTAGGGGGCGGCGCGTCCGCGAATCGCCAGTCCGTAGCCGACCGCGGTAAGTGGCCACGCTGCTCCAAGACCGACCAGCAGGATGACCGCGCCACCGTCATGGCTGACTCCGCGCGCTTCGACAGCGAAACCCAGCAGCGTGCACAGCAATATCTGGCAGACGGGCGCAAAGGACGCGACCGCGGCGGTGGCGAGGCGTCCTGGATCAGCGCGCGCGTCACTGCGTCGAGACCAGATCAGCAGCGCCGGAGGGAGCAGCAACGTGGCCAGCCACACGAAGTTCAACGACATGAACGCGTTCATAACAGGACCGGGCAGGTCAAAGATCGGCGACACTCGTTCGAAGGGAGGCCCAGGATGCGCGAGCGTGAAAATTGCGCCGAAGAGAATCCCAGCGATCCCGACCGAGACGAGCACCGGCCAGCTGCTTACGCGGCCGGCCAGCAGGCTGCGCCGGGCAAGCAATCCGGTTACGACAAACAACGTCAGCGGTGGAATGTGTCCACCGACCGCCAGCCTGACCACCGCGCTCGCACCCGTGAGGCCAGCGAGCCCCAGCACGATCAGATAGGCCGCGAGCGTCCACGCGGCCAGCACGATCGTGACACTAACAATGCGGTCGTTCCGCCAGGTCGCGTGGCCTACCGCCGCCGTGGCCAGAGCACCAACGCCGAGCGCCGCAACCACCGCCGGGTCGGTCCCGAAGTAAGGGGGGCCCAAGACTCGCGCTGCGAACGCAATCAAGGCGCTGGCGAGAACCACGAAGCCGAGTGGCAGCAGGCCCACGACCGCTCGCGCCTTCACGCCCATCCCCAGATTGTCCCAGGGAAGCGACCAGTTGGAAATGAATCTCGGCGCTAGGAGTTTGGCTCCCTGGATCTGTTCCATGACTGTGCTCAGGCTCGTTCAGGCTGAGTTAGCGGCTTCCCCACCCGTGACCCTTCGCGAACGACGGAGGAGTCGCTGGACGGCTGCTGTGACTGTCAGCACGATGAGCAGCACCTCGCTCGATACGATCCCGAGCACCGCGAAGCTCGCGAAGAACATGTGAGGGTTCTCGGAAAAGATCGACTCAGGCGCGCTGAGGAAGCCCCGCTGCACCACCGACACCAGCTCGCCAGCGTGGCCGAAGAGAAAGGAGGTCTGGCAGAGCAGCATCAAAGCCCCAATGACACGTAGGGCGAGGTTCGAGGGCTCGCGGACGAAACGCCAGAGCGCCCAGCACGCGGCGGCCGCGATCGGCAGATAGATAAGGTGGAACACCGCATGGCCCCACAGCGCCGTGTGAGGCACCACGATCCCGGAGATGAACGAGAACGGCAGGATCGCAAACGGCACGAAGATGAGCAGCCAGAGACGAACGATTGGACGAAACATGGCCACCTCCTGAATTTCTGGACGTGGCCCCAACCTATGGGTCGCGTGTGTCCACCGCATCGGCGAAAGGGCCTAATTTCAACGTTTCACTGCCCGTGCCTGTCTGGGAGTCTCGTCAACGACCCGCCGATCGACAGGTGTCGTCGCGATTGGTCGCTGCACACCACCCGACTGAACGACTACTGCAGGTGACGTCGGCACTGTCCCGTTGACGACAGTTGCCATATTTTGGCGAGCTCAAACAGGAGTGTTTGGTCGGGGAGGCGGGATTTGAACCCGCGACCACTTGACCCCCAGTCAAGTGCGCTACCGGGCTGCGCTACTCCCCGACGGAGCAGTAATCGTACCCACGGTTTGAAAGGGGGACGGTGGTCGCGGGTCGGCGGGTCAGCTTCTCCGCGCGGCAGACGGAACCCTGGATGCGAGCGCGATCAAATTCCCCTCGGAGTCTTTGAACCACGCGCCCTTCTCACCGTCTGGCATGTCCACCACGCCATCGCGCGTCTTGAACTCAGGGTAGTCGTACTCCTCGAGCTTCACGCCATTGCTCTTCAGGTCGGCCACCGCGGCGGTGACGTCCTCGACCTCGAACGCCATCTGGGTGTGGTCGCCTGACGCCTTGCCCATGCTCGGGAAAAGAAGGAAGCTGCCCTCGGCGAACCGGTAGAGGACGCCGCCGTCGGACTGCTCCTCGCCGGGCTTGAGCCCGAGCTTCTGCTCGTAGAACTGGCGGGCCCTCTTGATGTCCTGGGCGGGAATCGCGGGAGCCGCGCTCTTGATCTTCAGCATGGTCTGCCTCCTATGCCCCATGTACCAGCTGTCGGAACCACCCGATTATCCGCCGGTTCAGCCTCGAGCGCCGTAAGCGACCAGGCTGCGATGAGTCTGGGAGAACCCGGCCTCGCGCAAAGCCGCCTTGAGCGGCGAGTCCATGACCGGCACGCCGTCCACCTTCTGCACCTCCAGGCGGCCCGCGTTGGTGGCGATCGCGATCAACGCGTGCAGGTGAGCCGGTTCGACGTCGCCGTTCGTGAGGAGCGACCGGCCACCCCGCTCGAGGTAGAGCACCAGCCGC
>VBGV01000205.1 GCA_005880755.1 Chloroflexota bacterium | reverse complement strand
GATTCGCGAAGGGAGCGCAGCCGGTCGACGGCGCCCGGCAGCGCAAACTGCGATCCACCCAGCCCCTCGACAAAGTAGCCGCGCCGGATGCGCCCCGACTCCTCCATCGCCCGCAGCACCGGATACAGGCTCGCGAAGCCCCCCGGCCAGCCTTCGCCAACCACCGCTTCTCGGGTCAGCACACCGTGACGCTGGAGGAGGACGCCCGCCTCCGCGTGCAGGCGCTCAGTCGCGTTGGCGCCGGCG
>VBGV01000204.1 GCA_005880755.1 Chloroflexota bacterium | reverse complement strand
GATGAGCAGCCAGAAGGAGTCCGGCTGCCGGTAGATCGCGCGAGACATCACGGCGAGCTGCTGCTTCTCGACCTCGATGCGTGCTTGCGTCTCGGCGATCTGGGCGTCAAGCCTGGCGATCTGGGCTTCGAGGTCGGCGATCAGCGCCTCCTGACGCGCGACGTCTGCCGTGAGGATCTGTTCGGTCGCCGCGAACTGGTTGAGCGTGGCCGTCAGTTGCTGGGCCGCGCCCAGCGCCCTCGCGACGTCTCCGCCGAGGCGGGCCTTCAGCAGCTCGTAGGCGGCCTGATTGGGATCGACCTGCGCCGAAG
>VBGV01000203.1 GCA_005880755.1 Chloroflexota bacterium | reverse complement strand
CAGCGGTCGCTTCAAGCGCGGGCCTGGCGAAAACCCAACAAGGCGGTCGCGGTACCGAGGACCAGCCCGGCCGTGATCACCGCCGCGAGGACGTACTGCACCTCGGTCGCACCCACGCCGGGAAGCACCTGGATGTAGATCGCTGACTCGAAGCGCATGGCGAGCAAGTAAGCGCCCGCGACGACGGCGGCCGCAAGCGCCCCTGCCAGCGCGCCGGTCGTCAGCCCCTCGACCACGAACGGACCGCGCAGCATCCAGCCCCGCGCACCGAGCAGGCGCGTGACGGCCACCTCCTGGCGGCGCGAAGCGGCGATCCCGCGCATGGAGTTCGCGATCACGGCGTAAGCAACGATCACCAACAGCAGCACGATGCCGGCGGCGATCGAACCGGCGACCACCGCGAAGTGGCGCAGCCGGGAGTAAGTGTCAGCGTCGTAGGACGTCGGATATGAGGCGTCAACCGCGGGATCGCCCTTCACCGAGTCCGCCACCGCCGCGACCTTGGTGACCAACCGGACCCGCACGTCGAGGCTGGCGGGGAAGGGGTTCGTCGAGCTCAGGCTGGACAGGTTGTCGAGGCCCGGCCGCTTGCTTGCCTCGGCCAGCGCCTGCTCGGGCGTCAGCGCGGTCACCGATGCGACACGACTGTCCGCCGTCAGCCTGGCCTTGAGTGCGGCGACGGCCTCGGGCGTCGCGTCGCGCGCGAGGTAGACGCGTACCAGGGACGCCTGGCCTGCCTGATCCGCCACGGCTTGCTCCACCGCGATCCCGACCAGGGCGAGCGTGCCGCACAGCATCAGCAGCAGCGCGATCGTGCCGATGACCGGCGTGGTGAGCCTGACGTCCCTGCTCCAGCTGCGAAGGCCGCTCAGCACGACCAGCCGGTAGCCGTTGGCCGTGAACGCAACCGCGCGCCTCCAGAGTGGGAGCCGCGGCGCCTTCGCGCCCCGATGCTGGCGCTCGCGAATCGGGATGACAACTCGCCACCACGCCGGGCGAACGGTGGCGCCGTTGGTGTGTCCGTTGCCGTGCCCGTTCCCATTGCCGTTGCCGTTCGAGCTGCCGTTGGCATGGCCATTGGCGTTGAACGCGGGCCGGCGGGCGCCATTGGTCATCACCCGCGCGCTCGGGAGGCGCAGGATGCGGCTGGCCGCGAACGTGTGCCGGTGCGAGGCGACGATCACCGTGGTGCCGTTGGCGGCGGCATCCTCGAGCAGGTGCGTGATGATCGCGGCGTTCTCCTCATCCATGGACGCGAGGGGTTCGTCGGCGAGAAGCACGCGCGGTCTCGTCGCCAGGGCACGCGCGACCGCGATGCGCTGCCGCTCTCCGGCTGACAGCTGATGCGGATAGGCGCGCCGACGGTGAGCGAGGTTGACCGACTCGAGCGCCTGGAGGGCTCGCTGCGTGATCGTGCGGTTCGGCACCTGCGGATCGCGCACCTGGAGCGCAAGCACGATGTTCTCGAACGCGTTGAGGCGCGGCAGGAGGCGCTGCTCCTGGAACACGAACGCAACTTCGCGGCGGAGGTTGTCGAGACCGTGGCGCCACCACCTGTGAAGTCCGAGGCCGCGCACCCACAGCTCGCCCGCATTCGGTCGCAGCTGGCCGTGGATCAGGCGCAGCAGGGTGGTCTTGCCGGCGCCGCTCCGTCCGGTTACCTCGACCAGCTCGCCCGGCGCGACTGTGAAATTGACACCCTTGAAGACGCTGGTCTTGCCAAACGATTTGGAGACGCCAAGCAGCTTGACCGCCGGCTCGACTGTGAGCTCGCCTTTGGTCGCAGGGCGGCGCCTGGTCGCCCCATTTTTCTGCGCCTGCACGCCGTGTCCCTTACTGCCGTTTTCGGACGTGCGGGCGCGGCCAGTTGCTGCTGGTCGGCTTCCCACCCTTCGCGTCCAGATTAGCCCATGCCAGGTGATGGCGACGAAGGTATCGTCGCCCCCTGTGATCTCCCTTGGAGACGCATGCGTATGGCCGTCGCTAGCCGCAGCCGGTCAGCGCGAGCGGCGCAGGCGAGACGGCGACTACAAAGTCACCCCCGGTCGGTGACGCGAAGGCGATCCTGCTTCCGTCTGGCTCGTCGCTGACCACGACACGAACGGCCCCGTCGCTCGTGATCTGGCCCGTCACCGATCGCGGCATGTAGACGACGGTCGTCGGGTCGCCCGCCTGGCCGTGGGCGTGCATCGTAAAACGGCCGTCCGAAGGGTCGTAGTGATAGGTCAGGCTCGCATCGCCTGTAACCCGCGGATAGACGCGGGCCAGCATCCGCTCCCGAGAAACACGGAGGCATCCGCTCGACGCCTGCGGCGATTCTGGCGGCGCGAACATGCCCCAGTTGCCGCCGCCGCTCTCCTTCCATGGCCAGAACGCAAACCCGGTGCGATGTTTCTCCTGCTGGAGAAGCTGGGCATTGAGGATCAGGTCGTCGTCTGCGGGCGCGTTGCCGAACTCTGACACGAACAGCGCCGCATCCATCGCCCTGGCCTCACGCTCGGCCAGGTCGTAGCTCTGGTCGTAACCGCCCCACGGATAGGTGGCGTTGGCCGCCTTCTGGCCGGTCAGCGCGTCGATGGTGTAGATGTGCGTGTACGCGTGGATCGCGAGCACAACGTTGGGATACGAGCTCAGCGGAAGCCCAAGGTGCGTTGGGAAATCGGTCACCTCGCGCAGCAGGCCGGTGTCCAGAAACATCAGATGACGCCGGTCGCCGACCCCGAGGTCGCGATATCCACACGGAGCCGGCATGAAAAAGCCGGACCAACATGGGATCCCGTCGCGCACGCCTGTGATCGCGTCGATGGCCCTTCTATAGAAAGGAAAGAGGAGGAGGTCCTCGAATCCAGGTGGAACACTCCACCCGAAGAGCGGCTCGTTGTAGACGCCATAACCGGCGACGACCGGGTCGTCACGAAACCGGCTGGCGACAAATGCGAGCGCGGCGAGGTATTCGTCCTGGATTCCGTCGCGGTCGTACCAGAAGTTGGTGGTTGCCTCCAGCACCGCCGCGTTGAGCTCGCGTTGTCCGGCGCTGACGTGCGAGGGCATGCCGTCGGTGAAGGTCGCCCAATCGGGCGCGCCGCTGTTGTAGGCGAGATCGACGGTGGAGTCGCCCGCGCCGACAAAATGGGAAAACGCGTTCTGGTGCATGTCGACGATGACGTACATACGCAGCGACCGCGCCCAATCGACGATCTGCGCCACGCGGTCGACATAGGCCGTGCTGAAGCGCCCGCGTTCAGGCTCGAGCAGGCTCCATGAGATCGGGAGACGGACCGAGTTGAAGCCCAGCCCGGCCATCTGAGAGAGGTCGGCCATGCACAGCGGCGGGTAACGGCTCGAGCGAGAGTTGGCCGGGCACTGCCCGTTCTCGTAGGCGGCCATGTCGAGCGGGTAGATCGGACCCGAGCCCGGGCCGAACTCGAGCAGCGAGGCGGAGATGGCGCCGTGCAGGAGGACCATACGGCCCTGTTCGTCCGCGATGTAGGGCCGGGTGCCGCGGGGATGCGCGACGTGCAGCCACGACACCGCGCCGGCCGGTCCGGTCGACGCGGTGGGCGGCGGCACGACTCGCGTCGCGAGCGAAACGATGAGCTCACCCGGATACGTGAACGCGGACACCAGCACGATCAGGAGCCAGATCAAAATGCGCGCGATCACGAAGCGATGAGCCAGTAAGCCGTCCCGATCAGAAACGTCGCCAGCCCGATCAGTCCCGCGATCAGCCCCCCTCCCGCGCTGGCCCCGCCTCGCAGCTCGCCGCCGGAGGCACGGATCCGCCGCAGCGAGCGCACTCCGCTCCAGATCGCGAATGGGGCGAACACGCCCAAAGGCAGCGCCAGCAGACCGAGCACCAATGCCCTGGTCGCCGCGCGGTCTCTCATGCCGTCAGGCGGTCACCAGAACTTCCCGCCTCCCAGCAGGATGTAGAGGATGGGGCCGATGCCCCAGAAGAAGGTGATGATGATCCAGAGCACCTTCCACCCGCCCCCCAGGTCCTTCCGGTTGACGATGTCGACGATGCACAGGATGAAGGCGACGGGATGAAGAAAGATCGCCAGCAAGACCTCGACGATGAACTTGATCAAGTCGCCCCCTAGTGTTTCACGATCGCGTGGAGCGGGGTCGGTATGCGAGGCCATCCGCCTGACGGCGCATACGTGCCGTCGGCCGCCTGCTCGTAGGTCGCCTTGATCCGGCCGCGCGCGACCTGCCTCACCGCCTCCAGGAAACGATCGACCTCCGCCTCGGTGTTGTAAGGCGCGAGACTCGCCCGCACCGCTCCGGGAAGCGCCTTGCGGCGTCCGGCGGTGACCTCGCCTTCCACCGCGACCACGTCGTCCCTGCTCATGTGGAGGAGGTGAAATACGTACGGGTTGGCGCAGAAGCAACCGTGGCGCACCGCGATGCCCCATTCGTGACTGAGCGCCGCGGCCACCAGACCGTGATGCAAGCCGTCGACGACAAAGCTCGCCAGTGCCAGGCGGGTGCCCGACGTGTGCGGTTCGACGCCGCCCAGCACCGTGACCCCAGGAATTTCGCTCAATCCATCGATGAGCCGGAGGCCGAGCGTGACTTCGTGGTCGAGCATCTCGTCGAAACCAAGCTCCAGAAGCGTCTCGATCGCGACTCCCAGCGCGACCGCGCCGATGACGTTCGGCGATCCCGCTTCTTCCCGGTCCGGTAGGTCGGCCCACACCGTGTCGTCCCACGTGACGATGCTGATCGCGCCGCCGCCCATCACCTCCGGCGCGCCCGCGAAGAAATCGCGCGGCGCGACCAGCACTCCCGCGCCGTACGGTGCGTACATCTTGTGGCCTGACAGCGAGACGAAATCGAGGTGCCCGGGGTCATCCGCCGCTCGCACGTCGATGCGGTGATGCGGCGCGAGCTGTGCGGCGTCGACCGAAACCCGTGCCCCGTATCGATGCGCCAAGGCGGCCACTTCATGGATGGGCGACACGAAACCGGTCACGTTCGATGCGCCGCAGATAGCGACCAGGTTGATCTTGCCGTCGCTTGTCTTCAGCGCTTGCTCGATCGCCTCCAGGTCGATGTGTCCTTCATCTGACAGGCCGACCATCATGTGGCCGCTGCGATGTCGCCACGGCAGAAGATCCGCGTGGTGCTCCATCTCGGTGACCAGCACCTGGCGCCCGTCGAGTCGCGCTTCCGCCGCCGCGATTCGGTTGAGCGCGTCGGTGGTCCCCTTCACGAAGATGACGACCTGGTCCGTCTCATCGACGCCGAGGAATTTCGCGACCAGCTCCCGGGCCTGCTCGTACGCTTCGGTCGAGAGCCGCGACTTGTAGCCGGTTCCGCGATGCACGCTCGAGTACAGGTCGGAAAATGTCGTGACCATGTCGCGGACTCGGTTCAGTGGTGGCGTGCTGGCGGCGTTGTCGAAGTTGATCCCGGTCGCGGTCGCGCCGCCGTAAACCGGGACGGGCAGGTCGACCCCGGCGAAGTGCTCGCGCCACTGTCCGGAGTGGGGGGAGGCCACGCTGGGCTAAATCTAACGCGAAGCCGGCTGCAGGTCGAGTCCGTATCGTTCACACTAGCCAAGGCGTTGTCCATGGTGTCATTGACACGAGTGCTGGCATGAAGAGCGGCCGTAACTTAGCTGGCGTGCACGTGACCGCCGGCGCCGCCGATTCCAGCCTGGCCGCCCGCGAGCTGAGCTTTCTCGTCCGCCTCGCCCAGGCGGCGGCGTCGACCCCGCGCCCGGACGAGCTGCTCGAGCTGATCATTCGCGAGACGACCTCGGCCATCGGAACCGACGTCTGCTCGCTGTACCTGCTGACCGATCGGGACCTGTTGCTGACCGCGACCAACGGGTTGAACGAGAACATGGTCGGCAAGGTGACGATGAAGGTGGGCGAGGGCATCACCGGTTGGGTGGCCGAGTCCCGCAAGCCGGCGGTGGTGCCGGACGTGAGCCGGGAGCCGCACTGGAAGTGGGTGCCTGGGCTCGACGAAGACCGCTTCCACTCCATGGCCTCGGTGCCCATCGAGTCGGGGCCGCGCCTGGTCGGCGTGCTCAACGTTCAGAGCACCGAAAGACGCGAGTTCAACTCGGGCGACATCGACTTCTTGCGCGCCATCGCGGGACAGGTGGCCGGGATCCTCGAGCGCAGCGAGCTGCAGCGGCGGACCGAGGTCCAGCTGGCCGAGATCCGTCTCTCGCACGATATCCACGAACGCTTCACCAAGCTGTCGCTGGATGGGGCTGGGCTCCAATCGATCCTCGAAGTCATCGGCTCGCTCGCAGGAGCACGCGCAGCGCTTTACTCGGTGGACGGTTACCGCGTAAGAGGAGTGGGGGAGTCGTCGGACGGCATGCCGCAGCGCATCCACGTGCCGCCGACCCTGGCCCAAACGACGGCCCGCGAGGTGAGGATCACGGCGGGTCGTCCGCCGAAGCCGCTCGACGTCGTGCCGGTGCGCGCGGGCGCTGAGATGCTCGGCCTGCTCGCGGTCGGGATCGATGAGGAAGCCGTAGACGACGAGGGCCGCCTTCGCGCCCTGGAGCACGGTTCGACGGTGCTCGCGCTGGAGCTGTCCAAGGAACGAGCCGCGGCGGAGGTGGAGCGCCGGCTGCGCGGCGACCTGGTCGAGGAGGTTCTCGCCGGCGGCCTGGAGTCCGACGAGGCGGAGCGTATCGCCCGCCAGGCCGAGCGATTGGGACACCGGCTGCCGCAACGGGCGTGGGTCGTCGTGCTCGAGGCGGACGACGACAAGACAGAGGCGGCGGTGTTCCTGGTGCCCGACGAGCTGGCGGCGGACCTGTCCGCGGTGGAGAAGCTGGCGGCCCAGGTGCTGGCCGCGGCGGCCCCGGTGATGAAGCCGGGCTCGGGCTCGGTCGGCATCGGCAACCTGGCGAACGGGGTGAGCGAGCTGGCGCGCTCACACGTGGAAGCCCGACAGGCGCTGCGGCTCACGCGGCGGGCGGGCGGGCGCGGACGGGTCGCGTCTTACCGCTCGCTGGGCGCTTTCCGGCTGCTGCTCGAGGTCCAGAGCCCGGACGCGCTGCGTCGCTTCGTCGACGAGCTCCTCGGCCCGCTGCTGCGGTACGCGCAATCCCGCGACACGCCGCTGCTGGAAACGCTCGAGGCGCTGTCGGCCGCACGATGGGTTCGCCGTGCCGCCTCGCGGAACCTGGGCATTCACATCAACTCGATGACCTACCGCGTCGAGCGCATCGAGGCTTTGACGGACCTGAAGCTCGACGACCCGGAGACGCGCGTGGCGATCAGCATCGCCCTGCGCGCCCGCGCGATGCTCGGCATGTAGGGCCCGGAAAAGAGAAGGGCCCCGGTGCGAGCCGGGGCCCTGGAGTAGTTAGAGGTCGGGTCTAGACGTCCGAATAGAGCATGAACTCCCACGGGTGCGGCCTCAGCGCGACTGCGTCGACTTCCTTCTTGCGCTTGTAGTCGATCCACGTGTCGATGACGTCCTTTGTGAACACGCCACCTTCGAGCAGGAATTGGTGGTCCTTCTCCAGCGCGTCGAGCGATTCGGCGAGCGATCCTGGCACGGACTTGATCCTCGCCTTCTCTTCGCCCTCCAGCTCATAGATGTCCTTGTCCACCGGCTCCGGTGGGACGACCTTGTTCTTGATTCCGTCGAGGCCGGCCATCAAGCACGCGGAGAACGCGAGGTACGGGTTGGCCGCCGGATCCGGTGAGCGGAACTCGACGCGCTTGGTCTTCGGGTTGGTCGAGTACATCGGGATGCGCACGCACGCCGAGCGGTTGCGCTTCGAGTAGACGAGGTTGATCGGAGCCTCGTAGCCGGGCACGAGCCGCCGGTACGAGTTGGTGGTCGGCGCGCAGATCGCCAGCAGCGCCGCCGCGTGCTTCAGCAGTCCGCCGATGTAGTAGACCGCGCTCTGGCTGAGGCCGGCGTAACCCTTCGCGTCGGCGAAGAGGTTCTCGCCGTCCTTCCACAGGCTCTGGTGGACGTGCATGCCGGAGCCGTTGTCCTGGAAGAGGGGCTTGGGCATGAAGGTCGCGACGTAGCCGTGCTGCGCCGCGATGTTCTTGATCACGTACTTGTAGACCATCATCTTGTCGCCCATCTTGGTGAGCGAGTCGAATCGCATGTCGATCTCCGCCTGTCCGGCGGTCCCGACCTCGTGGTGCTGCACCTCCACGCGCACCCCGGCCTCGATCAGCTTGAGCATGATCTCGGAGCGGAGGTCCTGCAGCTTGTCGGTCGGCGGCACCGGGAAGTAGCCCTCCTTGTGCCGCGGGCGGAAGGCAAGGTTTGGCTCGGAGTTCTTGCCCGAGTTCCAGATGCCTTCTTCCGAGTCGATGTAGTAGTAGCCGCTGTGCGCGTTCTGGTCGAAGCGGAGGGAGTTGAAGAGGTAGAACTCCGCCTCTGGTCCCCAGTAGCTGACGTCTGCGATGCCCGACCGGCGGAGGTGGTCCTCCGCCTTCTTGGCGATGAAACGCGCGTCGCGGGAGTAGGGCTCCCGCGTGATCGGGTCGACGACGTCGCAGATCAGGAACAGCGTCTTGTGCGAGAGGACCGGGTCGATCGTCGCCGAGTCGGGGTCGGGCATGAGCAGCATGTCGCTCTCGTCGATCGACTGGAAGCCGCGGATGCTCGAGCCGTCAAATCCGAGCCCGTCCTTGAAGCTGTCGATTTCAAGCTCGCCCAGGGGGAGGCTGAAGTGCTGCCACGTGCCGGGAAGGTCGACGAAACGGACGTCGACGACCTCGACCCCCTCGGCCTTGGCACGCTCCAGCACCTCCCGCGGGCTGGTCTTACCGGCCGCCTTTGTCTCAACTGCCATGAACACCCTCCACGAAAACGAAGATTTGACGGGCCGCACGTTGATCGTAGGAACGTGTCAGGCAACTAATCAGGTGAGACTGTCACAAACGGACGCGGCCGCTTTCTGTGCGGTTGACACGAAAAGGACTTGTCCACAAGCCCGACCGCCTTGTGTGAAAGCTACGAGCTCACGCCCCCCAATTCGTCAAGTCCACACGTTTTTGCGACCGGCCGGGCGCTCCTACGCTGTGCCCATCAAGCGGTGCGGCTGCTCGCCGCCCCGGGGGAAACACAACGGAGGTGGCGTCCTTGTCTGCAGCTATGGAAGTTCGGAAAGCGCTCATCAAACGCCGGCACGTGTTTGGCATTGCGGCCGCGATCGCGTTGCTCGCCGCCCTCGTGCCGATCGCGGTCCTGGCGGACGACACCACCGCGACCTCGGCGGCCGGTGTGGCGGCCGACACGGTCTGGGTCATCGTGGCCGCGTGTTTCGTGATGTTCATGCAGGCCGGCTTCGCGATGCTCGAGGTCGGGTTCAGCCGCATGAAGAACGTCGGCACGGTGGTGGCGAAGGTCATCACCAACCTCAGCGTGAGCTCTATCGCCTACTGGGGCGTTGGTTTCGGCCTCGCGTTCGGAGCGGGCGGGGCGTTCGCCCTCATCGGGGGCAGCGGCTTCTTCCCGACGTTCAGCCCGGGTTCGTCCATGGACCTGCCGGCGATCGCCGCCAGCACGGTGCCCGCGGCCGGAAAGTGGTTCTTCGAGTTCGTCTTCTGCGCCGTCTCCCTGGCGATTGTGTGGGGGACGATGCTCGAGCGCACGAAGTTCATCGTCTACATCCTG
>VBGV01000102.1 GCA_005880755.1 Chloroflexota bacterium | reverse complement strand
CTCCGCGCCAGGCGCTCCGGTCAGGTCGAGCAAGGTCTCGATCGAGCTCGTGACCTGCATCTGGATCCTGGTCTTGTGGCCGGCCAGCTCGCTCAAGGCGTCGGCCATCCGCTGCGGTCGCAGCCGGTGGTCGTCCTTGCCCGAGTACCGGGCAAGGGGTTCCAGAGCGTTGCGAACCACCGCGCCGCCGACCGGGTCCAGGGAGCCGGTGAGAAAGAACGATCCGTCATCGGCCCTGTTCATGTAGAGGAAGTTCGAATGCACCAGCGCGGCTTGCTCGTCGGAGTATTTCTTGGGGCTGACCGAGTGCCGGTAGTGAAGGCACTTGTAGTGGAACTTGCCGGGTGAGTTCTCGCGGGCAAGCCGAAGCAGCTTGCTCTCGTCGAAGGCCTGGCCGACAGCGTTCGCAGTTCGAGCCATCACGGTGAGATGAGCGAAGCCAATCTCGCCGTCGTCCATGGCCTGGGTGCTTTCCGCCAAATTGGAAGCAAGCTCGCCGACCGCGACCCGATCGCCGGCGGCGTTTGACGTCATGTGGCAGTTGAAGCGGACCCAGTCGTAAGGGCTGGCCGAGCCCTGCTCCTCCCAGAAGTCGGTCTTGACGAACTCGGCGGCAAGTTTGCAGAACTTGAGCTCGAGCTGGTCGATGACCTTACGCAGAGTGATCAGCTGATAGCCGATCTCCTCGCCGGTTTGCAGCATTTCGAGCATGCACCAATCGTATCGAACATAGGTACGAATAGCAAGTTAATTAACAGGCAGATCAGTGCAGAAATGCAAACCCTACAGCCACCAGACCCATCCCCGCCGCCCTCTTCATAGTCCGTTTCAGGCGGAGCGGCGTTCTTGCTTTGGGGCTACTGGTTTGGCCAACTGCTGCAGCCGGCGGAGTCGGTGATTCACAGCGGACTTCGAAAGCTTCATGTGACCCGCGAGCTCTCCGAGGTTCAGTTCCGGATGCTTACTACGCCATCTCGCCATCTCGCGGAGCGCCGGCGGAAGGCGGTCCAGCTTGCCATCGGCTTCGAGCTGCTCGATGGCCGCCGCCTGGCGCATCCCGGAACCGATGGTCTTGCCGATGTTTGCCGTCTCGAAGTTGAGGCGGCGGTTGACCTCCCCGCTCACTTCCCGCAGCACGCGGACGTTTTCGAATTCCATCACGGCGCGGTTCGCGCCCATCATCGAGAGCAGCCGTACGATTCCGTCCCCGTCCTTGACGTAGACCACGGACTGGCCGCCTCGCACGGCGATGCCGGCCTTAACGCCCGCGCTTTCGATGAGCCGCGCGATGGCCGAGGCCCATGAAGGCGTCGGAGCTACGAACTCCAGGTGGTACCTCGTGTTGGGCGCATTGACGGAGCCGCAGCCGAGGAACAGGCCGCGCAGCAGCGCCTTTCGGTCACATGCGGCATCGGGCACCACCTGGACCGGCGGCTGAGAAAACGTAGCGACGAGATCCGCGGGCAGGGCAAGCTCGATGAAGAAGGACATCCGCTTGCGGGTCTTGACGGCCTGGTATTTCGCTTCCATTCGCCCGACGGCGCGACCCAGCCTCACGACCTTGCGGGCCACGGCGTTGCGGAGCAGCGAGAAGTACGCCGACCGGCCCAGCGGGCTGCCCAGCAGGCGGCCGCGCGAACCGAAGTAGACGCCGAGCAGCTCGCTCAGCTGACAGCAGGGCCGTGCTGGTAGAAGCCCCGCCATCTCGTTCTTGACCTCTGCCGAGAACGAAATCGCGCCTACCTCCAGGAAGGTTATTACCTCCTCCCTTTCCCCAGCAGCATAACGCGCGACCAATCGAGTCCAGTCACATTGTTCTTTACCGCGCCACAATTCTCTGGATGTCGGAGATGCGCATGATCGAAGCGGTGCGCGCGGCCATGGCCGAGGAGATGGAGCGCGACGAGCGGGTGCTCGTCCTGGGCGAAGACGTCGGAAAGAAGGGCGGCGTTTTCGGCGCCACCGATGGTCTCTACGCACGATTCGGCGAGTCTCGCGTGCTCGACACGCCCCTCGCCGAGTCGGCAATCGTCGGAGTCGCCATCGGCGCGGCGCTCAACGGCCTGATCCCCATCGCCGAGATCCAGTTCGCCGACTTCATCCACCCGGCTTTCGACCAGATCGTCAGCGAGGCAGCCCGGACGCGCTACCGGTCCAACGGCGACTGGGCCGTGCCGATCGTCATCCGCACGCCGTTCGGCGGTGGCGTTCACGGCGGCCTCTACCACTCCCAGTCGATCGAGGCCTTCTACGCCCATGTGCCCGGCTTGAAGGTGGTCGTGCCCAGCATGCCGGCCGACGCGCACGGATTGCTCAAGTCGGCGATCCGCGACCCCGACCCTGTGCTCTTCCTCGAACATAAGAGGGTGTACCGCCTCGTCACGGAGGAGGTGCCCGACGGCGACCACCTCGTACCCATCGGGCCCGCCGTGGTCCGGCGGCCCGGTACGAATTTGAGCTGCTTTGCGTGGGGGCTGATGTCCCATTACTGCCTGGAGGCGGCG
Source organism: Chloroflexota bacterium (assembly GCA_005880755.1). Lineage (GTDB taxonomy): Bacteria > Chloroflexota > Dormibacteria > Dormibacterales > Dormibacteraceae > 40CM-4-65-16. The sequence continues at coordinate 2,964 of VBGV01000102.1, read as the reverse complement.
CAGCAGCTCGAGTCCGAGGGGATCAGCGTCGAGGTGGTGGACCTGCGAACGCTGGCGCCCCTCGACCGGCAGACGATCATCGACTCGGTGAAGAAGACGGGCAAGGCGGTGGTCGTGTACGAGGACAACCTCACCGGCGGGTTTGGGGCTGAGGTGGCGGCGATCATCTCCGAGCACGCCTTTGAGGACCTCGACGGGCCGGTGGTGCGGGTGGCCGCGCCAGACATCCCCGCGATGCCGTTCAACACACCGCAGGAAGAGTTCTTCATGCCCAACCCCGAGAAGATCGCGGAGGCGATGCGCAAGCTTGCCGCCTACTAAGCGCAGGGCGCGCGCGCCCAAGGCGAAGACCCAAACAGTTCCGTCCATCTCGCCGGAGGAGTACCGACTCCGCCGGGAGAGTGTTGCCGCGGGCATGCAGGCTTCCGGTCTCGACGCGATGTGCATCTTCTATCCCGCGCGAGTCGCGTACTTGACCGGCTTCCACCACATCCCGACCGAGCGCCCGATCGCGCTCGTCATCGGCTCCAGCGGCCAGTCATCGCTGGTCGTGCCGGCGGTCGAGAAGGAGCACGCCGAGTCTTCGACCTCGGTCGACCAGGTTCGGATCTACTTCGAATATCCCGGCGCGGAGCACCCGATGGAAAGCGTGGCCGAGGTGCTGACCGAGATGAGCGCCCGGCCGGATCGCACAGGTGCCGACCATGACGGGTACGTCCCGTTTTGGGGCTACCGCGGCCCGCGGCTCAGCGACCTCACGGGAGTAGAGCCCGTCGATTCGGAGCTGATCGTGGAATCGCTCCGGCGGGTCAAGTCGAGCGCCGAGCTCGACTGCATCCAGCTGAGCTGCGACTGGGCCGTGCGCGCGCACCGCCGGATGCAAGGCGCGATCACCATCGGCAAGACTGAGATGGAGTGCTACATGCCGGCGTCCGCCGAGACTCTCTTCGAGATGGTCCACGAGATGCCCGGATGGCGTCCGCGAGGCAACGATGACAGCGGGCTCATCGCCATGTTCGTCGCGGGCCGGTCGACGGCGATGCCGCACGGGTTCGTCAAGGGCCACGGCATCGCGGCGGGTGATGTGCTGGTCAGCGGTGCGGGCGCGAACATCGACGGATACCGCAGCGAGCTCGAGCGAACGATGATCGTGGGCGAGCCTTCACCGGACCAGGTGCGTGCGTTTGACGCCATGCTCGCGCTGCAGACGCGCGCCATCGAGACCATGGCGCCCGGGGTCCCCGCGGGCGAGGTCGAGCTCGCCACTGTCCGGCTCGCCGAAGAGCTTGGCGTCGCCGACAACCTGCGCCACCACGCGGGTCACTCGATCGGGCTCGAGGGGCATGAGGCGCCATTCCTCGACCGTGGTGACGACGCCGTGCTCGAGCCGGGCATGGTCTTCACGGTCGAGCCCGGCGTCTACATTCCCGAGCTGGGCGGCTTCCGCCACTCAGACACGGTCGTGATCACCGCGGACGGCCGGCGGGTGATGACGGACTATCCGCGCGAGCTGAAAGACCTCATCGTCAACCCCTAGCGCCTTGCGCCGATCGATTAACCTCGGCTTCGATGGGCTCTGACGCGATCGCGAGGCGCGGCCGCCGTCTAGGCGACCTGCGGGTTGTGGTTCGCCGTCCAGCCAAGCTTCCGCGAACGCTCGGCCCGTCGGCGCTCTTCGCAGCGTGCTACGGCAACGTCGGATCCAGCATCTACTACGCGCTCGGAGTCACAGCCGCCTTCGCCCTCGGTCTCACGCCACTTGCCCTGATCCTGGCCGGCTTCATCTTCGTCACGACGGCACTCAACTATGCGGAAGGCACCGCCGCGCTGCCGCATGCAGGCGGGAGCTCGAGCTTCGCCCGCCGCGCGTTCAACGCGCCGATCGGCTTCATCGTCGGCTGGGTTCAACTCCTGAACTACACGGCGACGGTCTCGATCTCCGCCTACTTCGCCGTCAGCTACCTGGGCTTTCTGGGCAAGTACGTATCGGTGTTGGCACCGCTCGCGACCGACCAGAGCACCCACGTGGGCGCCACCGTGGTCCTGATTGCGATTCTGGTCGCGGTCAATGTCATCGGGATCCAGGAATCGAGTGCCCTGAACCTCGTCCTGGCATTCACCGACCTGGTGACGCAGCTGGTGCTCGTGATCCTGGGCATCATCTTGCTGCTCGACATCCAGACGGTGATCCACAACATCCACTGGGGAGTTGCGCCGACGTGGAGCAACTTTCTCGCGGGCATCTCGATCGCGATGGTCACCTACACCGGGATCGAGACGATTTCCAACCTTTCCGAAGAAGCCAAGGATCCCGGCCGCAACGTCCCCCTCGCGACCTGGTGGGTCATCATCGCGGTGCTGTTCGTATCAGCATTCCTGCCGACAATCGGCGTCAGCGTATTCCCCGTCACGTACGACCAGCACTTACACGCGTATACGACACAGCTGGCGACCACCTACAAGGCCGACCCGGTGGCTGGCATCGTCATGGGATTCCACGAGGACCTGTTGCGATTCTGGGCCCAGGTGTGGGTGGGCATCCTGGCCTTCACGATTCTCGTCATCGCCACCAACGCGGGCTTGCTCGGGATCTCGCGGCTCAGCTACTCGATGGCCGGGGTGGATCTTCTGCCACATCGTCTGGCGAAGCTGCACCCGAGGTTCAAGACCCCGTACGTGTCGATCATCGTGTTCGGGGTGGCTGCGGCCTTGTTGGTGCTCCCCGGCATCATCGCCGGAAGTAAAGAGATCGACCTCATGAGCGCCGTCTATTCGCTGGCTGCGACCTTCGCGTTTTGTTCCGCTCACCTGTCGGTGATGCGCCTGCGCTTCATCGAACCGGCGCTGCATCGCCCGTACCGCATGCCGTGGAACATCAAGTTCGGACGCGACAGCATCCCCGTCCTCTCGCTGGTCGGAGCCCTCTTCATCGGCACCGTCTTCACGCAGCTGCTGTTCGAGAAC
>VBGV01000101.1 GCA_005880755.1 Chloroflexota bacterium | reverse complement strand
CGCCGGACTGGGACGTCGGCCATTTCGTCGAGCTGGCGATGCTGGTCCGGGGACCGAAGAACGCATTGGTCGCCGTCCGCGATTCGTACCCGACCCTGGGTTGGAACGGCAATCACCTGCAGCCACCACGCGCGATCGCGGCGGCGCTGCTTCGCGGTGATGGACGCGAAGGCGGGGTGCTTGCAGTCTTGCCGGCGAAGCATGCAGATGCAGTCGAGCCGATCGCACGCGAGCTCGGGCTCGAGATCGGCGTCTGGGACAACGGATGCAGGAGTTGAGGCCATGGCGATAGCAGAGAAGAAGTCCGCTTCGGTCGAGCAGGTGCTGACGGGGTGGAAGGAACAGGGCATCCGCAACGTCCGCTTCGAGCTCCCCGACATGCATGGCACGAGCCGGTCCAAGCTCGTGCCGATCGAGCACGCGGCTCGCTACGCGTCGGACGGTCTGAACATGTACGGCGGCGCGGCGGTCCTCGACAGCCGGTCGGACGTCGTGCCCGGAACGCTCTACAACGAAGAGGTCGCCTACGCCGACCAGCTGCTGTACCCGGACCCATCAACTGCGGCGATCGTGCCGTGGCTCGAAGCGACGGGACGATTCATCTGCGACGCGAAGTGGGCCGACGGCAAGCCGCTCGCCGCCTCGCCTCGCCACGTCTTCGCCCGCGTGCTCGAACGCTCCAGGCAGCTCGGGTACGAGCCGGTGATGGGGATGGAGTCCGAGTTCTACCTCCTCGACGCAGAGACCCGCAAGCCGCTGTTCGAGGGCTATCAGATCTTCAACTCGGTGCGGAACACGTGGGTGCCCGCGATCGAGCGGATCGTCGGCGAGATGCGCGAGTACGGGATCGACATCATCACGGCCAACTGCGAGTACGCGGGCTCGCAGTGGGAGATCAACTACGCCCCCGGACGCGGCATGGCCGGCCCCGACATCGCCTTCAGCTTCAAGAACGGCGTCAAGGAGATCGCCCGCAAGGAAGGGCTCCTCGCGTCCTTTATGTCCAAGCCGTTTGCCGGAGGTGCGGGCTGCGGCGCGCACACGCACCTGAGCCTCCTCGACGCGCGCACAGGGAAGAACGCGATGGCCGGCGACGCGGGGCTCTCCGCGGTCGGCAAGCAGTTCGTCGCCGGGCAGCTGCGCCACGCGGCTTCGACCTACGCGCTGCTGGCGCCCACCATCAACTGTCTGAAGCGTCGCCGCCGCCACACCTTCAGTCCGACCAACGTGTCCTGGGGACCCGAGGACCGCAGCGCGTTCGTCCGGGTCAAGGGTGGTTCAGCCGAGAGCCGGCACATCGAGAACCGCGCGCCCTCGGGCCTTTCCAACCCGTACCTGGTCGCCGCCGCGCTGCTGGCGAGCGGCCTGCTGGGCATCACCGACAAGCTCGAGCTCGAGGCCGCGGCGCACCCGCCGGCCGAAGAGGACGAGTCCAAACCGAAACTGCCGACCACGCTCGAGGAATCGCTGCAGCTCCTCGAGAACGACAAGAAGATCACTGAGATGTTGGGGAGTGAGTTCGTCCAGGCGTACACCGTCATGCGCCGGTACGAGCTGCAGCGGTTCGCGGACCACGTGACGGACTGGGAGCTCCAGGAATACCTGGAGATCTATTGATGCCGGCAGAAGTTCGGAAGCACACGGAGGGGACGCAACATGGCTGATCAAACGGTGCGCGCCGTCGGGCCGCTTGCGCAGGCGGAGGCGGATATTTTCGATGTCTCGGCGCGTGGAGACGTCCCGATGCTGCGCAAACATGCGGTCGGCCTGGCCGGCGTGCTGTTTCTCACAGTCACCGGCTCGGCGCCGATCTCCGCGATGCTGTTCAACACCCCGCTCGTGGTCGGATTCGGCAACGGTCTCGGGGCAGCGGCGTCGTTCATGTTCGCCACCGTCATCCTCACCATCTTCTCGGTCGGATACGTGGCGATGTCGCGCAAGGTCACCACTGCGGGCGGCTTCTACTCGTACATCAGCCACGGTCTCGGCCGGGAGCTCGGTCTCGGCACCGGTTTCGGGGCTGTGGTCGCCTATTCCGTGTTCGAAGCGTCGCTGTGCGGCGGCTTCGCGTTCTTCCTCAACCAGAAGCTGAGCCAGATCGGGACTGCCACCGGTGCGGGCTGGCTGAACGGCATCCAGTGGCCGTGGCTCGCTCTCTTCATGGTGGTCGTGATCTCGCTCGTGACTTACTTCGACATCCGCATCTCGGCGCGGATCCTCGGCGTGTTGCTGATCGGTGAGATCCTGTTCCTGCTGATCTTCGACGTGTTCATGATCGGGCGCGGTCTGACAACGTCGACCGCGTTCACGTTCGAGGCGCTCAACCCGGTCAAGGCGTTCCAGGGCTTCCCAGCCACCGGTGCCCTGGCCGCGGGCATCCCCGCGATCGGCCTGTTCTTCGCGTTCTGGTCGTGGGTCGGCTTCGAGATGGCTCCCAACTACGGCGAGGAGTCGAGAGATCCCAAGCGCATCGTCCCGATGGCGATGTACATCTCGGTGATTGGCCTCGGCGTGTTCTATGTGTTGACGAGCTGGGCTCCGTTCGCCGGCTACGCCACCCTCAAGGACGCGATCGGCCAGGCGCAGACCAACGCCGGACAGTTCTACCTCGGCCCGGCTCAGCAGTTCATCGGACTGGGGGTTGACCAGGCGCTGAGCGTCCTGATCATCACCGGCTCGTTCGCATGCGGCATGGCGTTTCACAACACCGCAGCTCGCTACTTCTATTCACTCGGCCGGGAGAAGGTCCTGCCTGCCGCGTTGGGCCGGACGCACCCGCGCTGGAAGAGTCCCCACATCGCTTCGATCACCCAATCGGTGATCGCGGCGGTGATCGTGGTCCTCTTCGCGATCTTCGCCGGCCGTGACAACCCGACCCAGCAGGCCTACATCGACCTCTACGGCCTGATGGCGATCATGGGCGTGATCGTGATCCTCGCCGTCCAGGCGCTGGTTTCGGTCGCGATCCTCAGGTACTTCCTGCAGCACCATGGGACCGACGTCCACTGGTGGAGCACGGTGCTGGCGCCGATCATCTCGTTTCTCGGGCAGGCATTTGTGCTGTACCTGCTGTTCACCAACATCGATTTCGTCAGCAGCGGTCTCGGGTTCGCGCGCTGGCTCGGC